>JAWAEI010000083.1:0-3551 GCA_038891475.1 Candidatus Pacearchaeota archaeon
CGACCCAACTGCAACGGTTTTGGACTCTACCCAAACAGATGCAAGAGGATTTTTTCATGTTGAAGGTATATGGGGTGCTCCAGTCGGTGTCAACGTAGAGGCAACTGCATTTTTCCACAAGGAAGGATACGAAGATCAATATTTTGTAACAGATGGGGAAAAAAGAGGGGTAGAGATTTTTCTAAAAAAATTACCGTAATGGAGTGGTAATACTTATTGATAGTGATATGCCCCCAATTTCTGGACAGGTATAATTGTGTAAAACTTTATTTCTTTTTAATTTCAGTAAAATTATCCTTATAATGCGTGAATTTCTTTGTCCAGAAAAGGGGGAGCAGGTCAAGTTAGGTAGAATTTGGACACCATCAGGAAAAGTCTACGAATATGTGGGGGTTGGTTTTGGGCTTAGTTATCCTCCAATTCCTGCTAGTGTGGCTTTTACTTATACACCATTTTTTACACCTTCTATTGGAACAAACTATGCACTTCAGGTAAACTTTGTTATAAGTGCTCAAGTTGGGTATACCCCTGGCGGCGGTTGGTATTGGGAAGCAGGTGTAGGTGGACCAATTGGATTTCAATTCCAAATATTTGAAATTCGGGAAGCTCCATTTTTGGATAAATAAAATGACGGAAATAGAAAAGTGTCAATTAGCTGGGTTTATATTTGGGCTAATCCTTGGCATTTTTATAATAATTTTCCATAAGTCTATAACAGACATTTCAATAAGAATTAATGAAAGGTTTTTTGGGAATTTACTATTGATTCCTCCATTCCCAAAGTTAAATGAATTTTTAAAGAATTATAGTTGGTTATTAGGGGGTATAACTTTAAGTATTATGAGTCTATTGGCAATACTATCTATATTAAGAAAGAAATAAACATTATTATAAAAAGATAATCCCAAATTTATTGATATGTCCTCAATTTTTTGACAAGTATAATTATGTATAACTTTACCTCCTTGAACAATTTCAGTATAATTGTTTTATAATGCTTGAATTTCTTTGTCCAGAAAAGGGGGAGCAGGTCAAGTGGTCGCAATAGGATTTTTAATTTTCGTTGGTTGAAAATTTAAAATGAGAAAAATCTATTTCGAAACATTATTCTTATTGGTATTGAGTTTGATAATATTTTTATCATGTGGTTCCCACATACCAGTTTCTATACTAAAAGTTTGCGTAGATGACAATATAACAGAGGAGGGTATAGGGAAATGGGAAAAGATACAGGACTTTGGTGAGCCAAGGATTTACCATACTGCCATCTGGACCGGGAGTGAAATGATTATCTGGGGCGGAACAATTGAAGGAGAAGGTGTGAATACTGGTGGTAGGTATAATCCTGTTGAGGATATGTGGCTTCCTTTAAGAATGGATGATGCACCAACAGGGAGAGGTAGACACACAGCGGTCTGGACGGGTAAAGAAATGATTATATGGGGAGGAAGTCCTCATGGAGATTATGGTGCATATGCAGGAGAAACATTAAATGATGGAGGTAAATATGACCCCACCACTGATTCGTGGAAAAAGATTAATATCAGTAACGGTCCTTCTCCAAGAGCTTCACATTCTGCTGTCTGGACTGGTCAATATATGATTATATTTGGAGGTCGCAATGGTAGTGATGTGTTGAATGATGGTTATAAATATAGTCCGGGAGAAGATAAATGGTACCAGATCGATTTAGAAAATGCTCCTTCACCGAGAGAAAGTCACATAGCTATCTGGGATGGAGCAAGGATGTTTGTATGGGGTGGGGTTGGTAAAGATGGGATTAGTTTGAATGATGGCGCGAAATATATACCGGATTTAAATAAATGGATAAATATAAGTTCTTTAAATGCACCATCACCTCGTTTAGGTTTTAGCGGCGTCTGGACAGGCAAAGAAATGATAATCTGGGGTGGTTATTCTGGAAACGAACTATTAAATACAGGTGGCAGATACAATCCTGAAACTGATTTATGGAGCCATACAACTATATCTGGTGCGCCTTCTCCTCGTTATCTACATACAGCAGTATGGACTGGAGAAAGTATGATTATTTTTGGGGGTGGTTGTGTAACCGGAGGGATTTATAATCCTGTTGCTGACTCATGGACTCCGACATCCACTATAAATCCTCCAGGTCCAAGGGCAGGACACACAGCGGTCTGGACCGGGAAGGAAATGCTCATTTATGGTGGGGTTATGTTAGAAGAGAATAAAGATGATGTAGGTTGGAAATATATTCCATAAATTATGTGAGAAGGGAAGTCTTGAATTTAAATTAAACAGTAGGCACTATCTTGCGGGGGCGAATGGCAATTCGCCCGGTGTGTATCGGGTCTTTGGTGAATATGGCAGACGAATGCAGAATGAGTTTATAGCGAATGCACTGCTTGTATTATTGCCATTGTTTATGATATTATTATTACGGATGGGACTCTTGTATTACAGGTTTGCGAGCGATAATCACCTGAAGAATATCCTGCACATTATACTTATAGTTAGTTTTCTTACAAGCATAACGGGTTTGCCACAGAGAGCGGAAGCACAGACACCAGACCCCGGCACGCTTGTCTTTTACCACACCGACCATCTCGGCAGCACAAGTGTAATCACAGATGCAACAGGCAGGGTGTTGCAGTTACTGGAGTATGACCCCTGGGGACAGGTGGTGAAGGATATAGGCGACAACTATGCGCATTATCGCTATACCGGGCAGGAGTTTGACCCTGAGATTGGGCTGTATAACTACAGGGCCCGACTGTATGCACCGGGGAGTGGGAGGTTTATAAGCCCCGACCCGATAGTGCCTGACCCGGCAACCCCGCAGGCACTGAACAGGTATGCCTATGTGTTGAACAATCCAGTAAACCTTGTGGACCCGAGCGGTCATTGGTCTACAGGAGATATCTGGAGTGGATTGAAGCATCTTGGGCACCAGATAGAGAAGCATGTCTTTAGACCTGTAGCAAAGGAGGTAAAAAGGTGGTGGAGAGAGACAGGAAGGGAGTGGTTGGAGAGAATTGGGAGGGATTTGCTGAATTTCGCAATCAATTTTGCAATAGCAGTTGTTTTGTCATTTATACCAGTAGTAGGTATAGCGCTTGCGATGCCCTTTTTCATAGGAGCGCTTGGGGCACTGGCAGCTACGGTGTTGGACATAATCAATGTTTTTTCCAAACAGACCTTTATGTTCCAGTTGTTGAATACAGTATCTAATTTTATGAGCACACTGCCGTATAGTGCTATTGGACTTACGATTGGATTGATGTCAGGTGGTAAGATATATGTAAAACATGGTGCAATAATATTTGTTGGTGGGGGACCATTGAATCTGGCGAGGATGTTTGGGAAGGGAGGTATAACATTAGGGAACGTGGTATTTATAAGGAGCAAATCTGAATATCGTGAACATCCAGAAACACTTGCGCATGAATTAACGCATGAAATGCCCCCAAATTTTGGACAAGTATAATTGTGTATTTTGTATGGCATAAAAATTGTATGCCCCAATTTCTGGACAAACAAAATTATGCATGTTCACGTCTCCTCGTATA
>JAWAEI010000084.1:0-3532 GCA_038891475.1 Candidatus Pacearchaeota archaeon
AGTTGAACAAAACGATGTTTAAAAAAGTAAAAATTTAAAAGGAATATTTTAATAAAAAATTTTTAAGAAATTTTTATTAAAAAAAATTTATTAACGAGATAGCGAAAAAGGGCGAAACTGGATTTCGAATAACGAGATTGCTGCAATGAATAAATAAATGTCCCATTAATAAAGGGAGGTGTGAGAAATAGTTGATTAAATAAATCGATGTTCAAAAAAGTAAAAATCAAAAAGATATATTTAAAAAAGTATATTTTAATAAAAAAATTCTAGGAAATTTTTATTAAAAAGAAATATAACGGCATAGTGTAAATGTTATCTAAAGAAGGCAAAACGGGTATCGAATAACGAGAGTATATGAGGTATGATGAATGGGCCAGTTAATAAAGAAGCTGAACGATGTTTAAAAGAGGTAAAATTCAAAAAGGTATATTTTAATAAAAAATTTTTAAGAAATATTTATCAAAAAGATTTTTAACGACATAGCAATAATGATATCTAAAAAGGACAAATGAGTATGTCCAATTAATGAGGGTGTGTGATGATTAATTAATTGACCCAATAATTAAGAGGGTAGGATGATTAACTATTTGTCCTATTAATAAAGGAGGTGTGTGAATTGGTTGATTAAAATAAATCGATGTTCAAAAATGTAAAAATCAAGAAGATAAATTTAAAAAGAATTTTTACGACATGACAATAATGTTATCTAAAAAGGACAAATGTGTATGTCCTATTAAAGAGGCCAATACTGGTTTTAAATAATGGGGCACAGATAAGGCATGATAAATAGGCCAGTTAATGAAAAAAGTGTGCGATGATTAAAGAAGTAAAAATCAAAAAGGTATATTTTTAACGACATGGCAATAATGTTATCTAAAAAGGACGAATGTGCATATCCTATTAAAACAGGGCAAATCTGGTATTGAATAACGAGAATGTGGATGAGGTATAATTAAGATGATTGTTAATAAAAAGAAGCATGCGATAATTAATTAATTGACGTATTTAAGAAGGTGTTCGATAATTAATTAACTGTTCCATTAAAAGAGAGTGATTGATGATTAATTAATAGTCCTATTAAAAGAGGGTATATGATGATTAATTAACTGCCCCATTAATGTAGGGGGTTTGATGATTAATTAGCTGTCCCATTAAAAGAGAGGTACTTGATGATTAATTAATTGCCCCATTCATTAATGAAAAGAAGGCATAATGATTAATTAAATATCCATTAGTAATGAAGGCATGTAATGATTAATTAATTGTGCCATTAATAAAGAACGTGGATGATGATAAATTAATTGCTCAATTAATAAAGGAAAGTGTATGAATTGATTGATTAAAATAAATCGATGTTAAAAAAAGTAAGATTCAAAAAGGTATATTTTAATAAAAATTTTCTAAGAAATTTTTATTAAAAAGATTTTTTTACGATAGATTGAAAAGAATTATTTAAAGAAGACAGATATGTGTAGATATTTTAATATAATAATAGGTCATAACTGGACTAGTTTCGAATGATGAAGCTTGATTTTCAGAGAGGAATGATTAAACTTTTGTGCTGAAAGAATTTCGATTTCCGACATCCAGGTATGATTCAGCGCACATACCTTCGGCAAAAACGATAGAATGTCTGCTTAGTTCAATATGATAATATTGAACATTTTTTACAGATTTGTCTTGATAGATGGTTAAACCATTATCAAGTGATTTAGCAGGTACCAATTTACCATCGATAAGGACGCTATGACCAGGTGATACGAAGAGATCTCGATGAGGGACGCCTTTACGGATAGCCGAGTTACAAATTTTAATTGGGTAGGAATCATCATTTAGAACTTTAGGGATTAAAGAGCCTTTCCATTTAATTTTGTCGACATTCAATTTACCATTTTCATAAGTGAAGATTTCGTCACCTTCTTTTAGATCCTCGATTAAGAGTTCGCCTTTAGGGGTAAGGATATGTGTACCTTTTAAGTAGCAAGGGATAGGGTCTGGAAGTGTCTTTAACGTGACCGCTACGTCGTCAATTAGGAGAGGGAAAAATATACTTGTAACATTAAAAACGAATTTGAGAAGAGATGGTTTTCTAAGATCAGAATCTGCGGTTACTTCAAAACTAAATCTCTTATATTGATCTATAGTTCCCTCAGGATTGCCAGAATTAACTTGACTACCAACAATAGTATTGTTCCACTGGACTTCGAAAAAATCATTATTAACATAAATTCCAACTTTCCGAATCCAGAAGCTAAGTTCGTAGGTAGCACCTGGGATAGTATATAGGGTTTGTTCCATCGTTGTTATACCAAGCCGAGCAAAGTAGATTCCACTGTGTGCAAAGTAGATTCCACTGTGTGCAGGATAATTTGAACTTTCGGTTAAAACAAGACCCTGTGAGGGATTAGATAAATACCAAGGGCAAAAGTCGCCAGATTCGAAGTTGCCATTACGGACGACACTTGTTTTGACGGAAACGTTATCCAAAAGGATTATACCAGTAGTACTAGTAATAAATGCTTCAAAGGTAAGGGTGATAATAGGTGATAAAAAGTCTAATGCGGTTACAACGAATTCGAATTCTTGATAGGATCTCATAGCCATAAGATCATTACCAGTCAATTTACTGTGGTTAATGACATTGCCGCCCCACTTAATCTGAAAATAATCATTAGGATTAAAATTACCGATCGTCTTGACATAATACCTTAGGCGATAATCAACATTAAATGAAACAGATAGGTCTTGTGATGCATGCATACTCCCAGGAGTAAAAACGAGATATTTGGTACCATCATAAGCATGTAAAGAATTGTCGACAAAGGGTCTGGAAGAAGAAGAGGTGGTATACCAACCTGAAGTTGGTGGTAAAGGTAGATGGCCGGTATCACTAGATTCAAAGCTGCCATCAATCAGGATTTCACTACTCATTAAGATTTATATATTTAAAAAAGATATTATAGGAAGATGAACGAGTGGAAAAGACATATTTAATAAAAAAAGAAATTTTTATTAAAAAAATTTTTATGACATGATGATAATGTTATATAAAGAGAAGATGTAAGAACGAATAATTTAATAGAGCAAAACCGGTGTCGAATAAGAGAGCATATATAAGTATAATGCGTGATTAATAGGCAAGTTAATGAAGAAAGTGTGCGAAGTTAAAAAAGAAGGTGCTCGATGATTAATTAACTGTTCCATTAAAAGAGGGTGCTTGATGATTAATTAATTGGCCTATTAATAAAGAGGTCGCTCGATGATTAATTAACTGTCCTATTAAAAGAGGGTGTATGATGATTAATTAACTGCCCCCATTAATGTAGAGGGTGTATGATGATTAATTAACTGCCCCATTAATGAAGAGGGCGTTCGATGATTAATTAATTGGCCCATTAATGAAGAGAGTGCTTGATGATTAATTAACTGCCCCATTAAAAGAGGGGTACTTGATGATTAATTAATTGGCCTATTAATGAAGAAGGCGTACGATGATTAATTAATTGGCCCATTAATGAAGAGGGTGCTT
>JAWAEI010000085.1:0-3503 GCA_038891475.1 Candidatus Pacearchaeota archaeon
CCTCTTCGGAAATAATATATATTATGTGGGTATCAATAACCCTTCCTTCTACCTCGTATTCACCTTTTATAGTTATTCCTAAATTACCCTCATCACATTCCATGTCTGTAAAGAAAACAATTGTAGGGGGTGGATTAATTTTTATTGGGTTTATCTCATGGATATAATTTAAGATATCTTCCGTGAATCTCTTAATGGAAGAAGGTCTCTTGAACTCGGTCGCAATATCAAAAAAATCGTCACAATCGATCTCATAAGGTAGGGGAATAATAGAGTTATTAACATTTACATTAATTCCCAACTTCCCACGTGATTGAGTGCGATAAAAACTTTTAACCTCTTCGAAATATTTTGAACGTAATACCGAAGGGGGTATTGGATATGGATTTTTATCTTTAAATTGAAGAGAAAAAGCCAAAATATTTTTAAGACCGTTTGTAGATAGAGTGGATAATCCCGAGATAGGATTTTCATTGTGGGGATTATACCCCTCATTGTTTTGTGCAAAAAATTTATTTTTATTGAATATATCAGTGTGAATTCCTTTGATTCTTTTTAATTTAAATACCTGAGGAGGTTGATAGTTAGGATCATTCTGCCTTTTATTATCCACCTCAATAGTTATCTGTTTGCTTTCAATGACTGATTTATCATTTAAGATTAGTTTTGCTTTAAGAGAATGAGAACCGTTGGTTGTTTTAGTAGTATCATAGGATTTTTGACCTTTAAGATAAGGCGTTGTTGATGTTGATGTTGGTGTTGGAGTTTTTGTTGATGTTGGTGTTGGGGTTGATGTTGATGTTGGCGAAGAACTGAATACAACTTTAACCCTGTCTTGAGCTATTCTTGAACCCGATTGTCTACCGCTTCCATCGCCTCTAGCCAATTCAACAATTACTTTAGGATAGTAGGTGCCCCTTGCTGAATAATTGCAAAGGTCACTTAAGGTAATAGTCGTTTTAGCAGTATCTAAAAATCTTTTAACATAGTTTTTGCTAATTGAAGTACTATCATCTGAACTATCACAGTAAAAGAAAAAAGAGTAGCTATCACCGCTTCGGTATTCATTATCAGTGATTGTCGCTTTAAGATCAAGGGGATCGCTTAAAGGAGCAGAAGTAAATGATAAAGAATCATGCCATCGAAACCCATCTAAAGATGCCTTAAGGTCAACGCTAAAATCTGATGAGGGAGAAACCTGAGAAGTAGGTCTTTGTTGCCCGGGAATTGCTAAAGTTCTTAAAATTTCAAAAGCTATTTTTTTAGCTAAAAAATAAAAGCGGTCGATAAACCGGTTAAATATAGCAATAAAAGTCTTAAAAATCGACTTTTCAGAGGAGGTTATCTGTTGTGCTTGACTTATTTCCGTTAATTCATGGGGCAAGATGGTGCCAATTGAAGAATTATCTAATAATAATAACACCCTATCTATCATTTCTTTTTTTAATTTTTCTATTCTTATTTCAATATTTATTGTTCCACTCACTTTTGATCCATTTTGGGGGCTGGTAATATTTATCGAAGGTTCTTGAGGAATAGAAGAGGGAGAAAGAATGGATGTGCCGACCGAAGGAGAAGGAGTGATCTTTGCATAAACAAGATTAGATAAATTAAATAGAATGAGAGAGTTTACTAAAACAATAAAAACCAAAGATTTTCTATTAATACCATTAATAATAAATAATAATCTCATATTTTATTACTATATTAATATTAATTAAAAATCTTAAAAATTAAATTATCCACAATTCATTATCTTAGCTTAGGTGTTAAATTTAGAAAAGAAATCCCGAACCTCTTTAAAAATAATTTGTTAGTTTGATATTGATTTAAATATCTATTTGAGGTGCCAAGGGAGATAAACGGGTAAAATTAGTCTTTATTACTTGGTTGTTAACGATCAGGGGGTGGCGATGGAAATAGAGAATATTTTGCAAAAATATCCAGACCGCCGAGCAATTAAAGTAAATCATCATAAATGATCCAAAGTGTAATTTTGTTCCAGTTGAAGCAAAAGATAAAGAGGTTAACATCAAATAATTGAGATTTAAAAGAAGATGTTTTTAAATTTTGTTCCTGATAGTCTTATTTCAGGCACTTATTCGTTTCCGAACTTACGAGAAAAAGCCATAACTTCTAAATCAAAAGCTTGAATTTATATATATTTAATAATTAGGCAGATAATTAACTGGCAAACAGGGAGTAGACTGACCGGTTTTTTTATCTTTTTCTTGACAACATCCTTGGGGGTTTGTAAGTGTCCTACCAAAGCAGGTCAGGACTTTGTATTGGCAATCTTTGGAGTCAAAAATATCAGAATATTCTCCTGCTTGAGGAGTATATATTCCAAGTTCATTATCGTATAGTATAGGCACAACATAAGCGCAAGTACTAGCGCTTTCTACAAAACCAGATGATCCTTTTATTACTACAACTGGCTCGCTTTCAGCAATTGGATCTTGTTCATTTTTCTCGTAAAGTTTTGCTTTCAGGATGTAATAGCCATCTTGTAAATGAGTAGTATCCCATTCTACCGGTTTATTTTCACATTGACTAGGACCTTTACCTGAATATGCTTGATTGCTTCCAAGCATAGTGCAGGAGGTAAACATTTCTGGTTTTATTACCTCAGCATTTTGATAACCACTGCCTTCTCCTCCTTGAATCTCAATTGTAACATTTTCTATAAAATTCTTAGGTGCTTCCGGAGTAGTAATATTTGTTATCAAAGGAATTTTTGTTATCCTTTCAGAAATCTTTTCACCATTTGTAGGACTAATGATTTCAACTTTTGGCTTAAGGATTTCAAGTTCTAGACCTTGGGGAGTGGCGGAAGCAACCCTGAGATATGTACTATAATTAGATTTTGGAGGAGTGGGTATTTGCCATACTTCACCCGGTTCCAAAGCAACACTTTTTAAATCCGGTAGATTTTGATATGAAGCAGAAATGTCATACAAAGAAGTATCGTAAGGAAAATTTTTTTCTAGATGAATATTTAAAGTACGCATTGTCGCACCATTTTTTGCATTACCCCATCCAATTTCTTTATCTTGGCTATATTGAATATAAAATTCGTGGATAGGTGTACTCAAAATTAATAACTTAAGGCCAGTTACATCTAAACTATCCAATGGCTTAAGAATGTAATGACCAAAATTATAGTCTCTATTAATTTGAATTTTCTCAACTTCGTTAGGTTTTAACCACTCTAAAATATAAAGATGTGTGCCATTCATTCCTACAAAACCATTACGTAGAGAAACACCGCCCATCAGAGAAAAAACATCACCATATTTTCTTAATGAGTCTTCACCGCATGGAATATTATCTGTAAGACATTGCCAGAAATTAGAGTGTCCTAAGGCTAAAAAGTGACCAAGTTCATGGGCTATTGTAGAAGAAAATTGGCGTGGGTATTTTCCCCATCCGCCAATTGATCTTGCACTATCTATTAAAATTAAAGGAACTCTAATGGTTTTATTTTCATATTTAAAATCGAT
>JAWAEI010000086.1:0-3501 GCA_038891475.1 Candidatus Pacearchaeota archaeon
TATGCTTATATAACCATTTTCAAACATTTAATTATATTCAAACATTAAATTTGAATTTGTTATTAAGTTCCATTTTGAGATATTTAAAGCGTTAATTTGTTTATTATAAAAACTTAATTGATAATGTTTTTTTATTTGATTTATAAATTCTTCAAGCGTTAAACTTAATATTAAAAAAATCACAATTAAATTAACTTCTCGTATTCATCTGCACTTAACAGCTCATTTATTTCACTCTCATTTAAAATTTTTACTTTTGCTATCCAACCTTCATTATATGGGTCTTGATTTATCTTTTCAGGATTTGTTTTTAAGACTTCATTTACTTCAATAACCTCACAAGTAACAGGAGCATATATATCTGCAGCAGTTTTTACCGCTTCAACAGTAGCCATAGCTTCACCTTTCTGATATTTTTGATTTAGCTTTGGAAGTTCAACATATACAATATCTCCAAGCTGACTTTGGGCATAATCTGTAATTCCTACAAAAGCAAAATCCTTTTCTATCCTTAACCATTCGTGCTCTTTTGTATATTTTAGCTCCTTTGGTATGTTTGCCATTTTGAAAATTTTAATGCTTACTTTGAAGGAAGATATATAAAACCAAATGTGTAAGAAAAACCTAAGGCTGGTAAAAATGCCTGGTCTTTAAGAGTTTGAATTTGAGATATAGGAATTATAAAATCAAATTCAGGAGCAAACTTAAAACTTCCCTTACCAAGTGTAAAACCAAGAAATAAAGACGTAAAAGCAAAGGAAGTGCTTTCACGCTTCCAAACATCCTGATTATTTTCTCTATATCTTGTATATTGAGAATAAGTGGCGTAATTTATCCTTCCGCCAAAGAAAACTCTTTCATTCCCAAAACTTAATCCGACAAAAGGTAATACAAAATATGGATTGCGAACATCAAAGAAATCACCAAACCAAACCCAAAAACCACTGCCTATATCAATAGCACTTAATAATCCAGTATTAGTAATTTGATACTTATAATCTACATAGTTTGTCCCAAAAAAGAATGGAAATCCTACAAATGAAAATCCAATATCAGAATTATCTGATAATCCATATCTAAAAGAGAAAGTAGGAACTGTTATAGGAGGAAGCTCATAAAGTGTATCATGTGAGAAAAATCCAGAAAGTGAAAATCCAAAGCTAATATCATCCTTTGGTGTTGTTACAGGGGTTTGATATGTGCTTACCGCTATACATCCTGAAAGAAAAGAAATCAAAAAAATTCCACGCATTTTAAAATTTTAAAGCATTTTTCTAAATAAATACCAAAATAAAATACAACTTATTAAGCTAAAACTACTTATAAATAACCACATTAAAATATGATTGAACTTAAACAAATCCATAGCAAAACCACCTATCATTGGACCTATTGCCCATCCAAAACCTTGAAATAATCCAAAGAATCCTATAAAACTTCCAATTCTATCTTTATTAGCAAGAATGCTAGCAATAGATTGAGCGGAAGGAACAGAGAACATTTCAGAAATTGTAATTATTATAACGGAAATTAATAAGTGATAAAAGTTGTTTGCAAAGCCGAGTGTAAAATATCCTACAAAATAAAAAAATGTTCCAATTATTAAAGCTCTCTTTTCATTAATTTTCTCAATATAATTTGAAATAGGAATTTGCAAAAATACAACTAACAAACCATTTATTGCATAAAGGATACCAAGCTCACTTTTTGAGATATTAATATAATTTGTTGAATATACAGAAAGGGTTGAAATAAGTTGGGACATAGTAATAAAGAATCCAATAGAAAAAACTGAAAATAAAATAAATGTTCTATTTTCTAAAATTTCCTTAATTGGAAATTCAAATGTTTTTGAAGTTCTACCAACATTTGGAACTGTAAGATTTAGCATTATTGCAGATAAAATAGTAGCCATAAAAGATATAAAAAATAATAATGAATAAGATTTTGTAGCAATAATTCCACCAATTGCTGGACCAAGAGCCCATCCCAAATTAACTCCAACCCTATTTATACTATATGCAAAACTTCTCTCTTCTTCCTTACTTAATTGAGCTACAATTGTATCTAAATTTGACATATTTATGCTAAAAAATAGGGAGTTTAAAATTAACAATGGTATAAAAAATTTGTAATCTATATTAAAAGCTATAATTAAACTAATTGAAAGGAATATAAATGACCTTATAAAAAATGAAAAAACTAAAACATTTTTTGACCCAAAATAATCCGAAAGCATTCCCCCCAAAATCCTTCCTACAATTCCAAAAATTGTTGAAATTCCAAGTATTGAACCAATTAAACTCATAGAAAGATTTTTTACTTCATAAAGATAAATTGACAAAAATGGAAATGCAACCGAATAACCAAACGCCATAATTAAACGAGCAAATACTAAACTCAAAATATCCCTATTCATCTTTTAAAGTGATTTTACCTTATCTCTTATCCACTTTATATAATAAATTAAGGCATTTAATTCATCCTCGGTTATATATCCTTCATAAGCAGGCATTTTTATAACTTGTCTCTCCATTACAAAATTTATAAATTTTAATCTATTTATTTTTCCTTTCAATATCCATTCCCTTAATTCATCATCATTTTTTACTAATTTATCAAAATGCTCATCATCCCAACCTGGAATATACCCCTTTAATGAATTTGGATTTGGCATTCCACCAAGTCCATAATCTCCATGACATCCAAAACAACCTAAATTTTTAGCAATTAAATATCCTTTCATTGCTATACTATCATCTATATTTATAAATCCCATCAAAACTTTTAAATAAACTAATAAATCCTTTAATTCATCATCTTTTATAATTCCTTTATATCTTGGCATTTTGATTAAACCTTTATTATTTATTTCTCTATTTAAGGGCTTTGAATATAATATCCACTCTTTTATTTCAGATGTATCTTTTATATACATCATTTGAACATCTGCCTGCCATGGAGGAATTTCATCATATTTATAACCTGGATTTTTAATCCCTCCTATTCCTTCAAATCCATGACAATTAAAACATCCATATTTAAATGCTATTAAGCGCCCCCTATAAACTGCACTATATGTAGGCTTTTTTATAAAGTAAATAACAAAAATGATAATTAAAGTAAAAACAATTAAAAAAACAAAAAAAATTAACTTTTTATTCAAGGGGGAAATCCCCCTATTTCTTAGAAGGTTGAACTGAACTTATAACAATACCTTGCAAACCATTCCTATTATAAAGTGTTCCCTTTACTTTTACAATTTGAGCAGCATAATTTTTTATCTCCTCATATGGCTTTGGATTATTATGATCCTCTACAATAAGATAGAGCTTTCCATCAGATGTAATAACTCCAATTGGAGCACCACCCTTTATACACATCTCAGCACATTTCTTATGACCCTCTCCACGAGCACCCTCATGAATATAGCAGGCAAGATCGAGAACCTCGCCCTCTACCTCTATTACCTTACCCTCATCAGCAAATAAAAAAGTTAAA
>JAWAEI010000087.1:0-3478 GCA_038891475.1 Candidatus Pacearchaeota archaeon
CCGAAGAATTCGTTAGCTCTGTAAATTTTAAAACATTATTAACATCAAAACCAGAAACATTTGCTCCACTAATAGAGCTTCCATTTGTTTCATTAACATAAACATCCATGTACCAAAAAACAGATAAATTAGAATTTCCATAATAGTCCACAGAAGACTTATTGAAACTAACATTTGTAAAATTAAGTGAACAATTATTAGAATTAAAAAACACATCAGATGATGAGATTCCAGAAAGATTTATTTTAGTATCTCGCAGATTATTATATAAACCCCCCCCACACCCCTCTAACCAAATCCCCTCGGAACTATTTCCAGAAAGTTTTATTTCAGAATTTTCAATACTAAGCTTGAAAGAGTTTAATGTATAAATCCCTGTAGAAGAGTTTCCATATATTTCTATTTTAGTGTTATTCACAAGGGAATTGTTAGAAAGATAGAATAAAATACCTCCGACACTTTCTAAATTTCGATTACCCTGAACAATCTTACAATTCTTTATCTCAACATTACTTGCCTCAACCTCTATGGCGTTACTACTTTGGGAAATTGAGTAATTGATAGTGTAACCCTTACAATTTAATGTTACTCTGTTTGCCAAAATGCTAAAACACTTACCAGAAGAAGAGACATTTCGATTAAGAATATATAATTGATTCTCTTGTGCAAGATTACCACACTCAACAGCCACGCCACCTACTCTAACTGATAAAAGCCTTGAATAAGCTGCTTGCCCTCCTGCTGTTTCTGCCTGAATCTCTATTCTGTCCTCATATGAAGAATCGCTTGTCAAATTTGCTTTTATAAAAGAGAGGTGAGACCACATATCATTTGTATCTCGGCTCTCAACCCAGTGAGTAGCACTCTGTGTTGAATTAGTTATTATTGTCCTAGAACCTCCGGAGTAGGTAGTTGAACCGCTGCCTGTAGTCGCAGTAGAGAGTATTAAATAATCTCCACTAAAAGAAGGAGTATAAGAATTAATTGTTTTGTTAGTCCAAGAATTTGGAATGCTGCCTGAAGACTCATTCTCAGAATAATAATTAATTAAACCAAGTCTCTCTACATTAATAACATATATTCTGGCCCTTCTCATTTCTGCTGTTCCAGTACCACTTGGCCCAAATTCTATGCCTACATTATATTGAGAACCTCCGCTTAAATTAACAATCTTAAAACCAACAAGATTAAACCAATTACCACTCGCTGACGGCTTATTAGAATTATTTCCCCATTCTGAGCCCCCGGTATAAGAATAAATTCTAGAAAGGCTACTATTCGTTGTACCAGAACTTATATGGTGTTCTGCATACCATAAAAATAACCTAGAACCGCTCTCATTTGGTGTGAAAGTAAGATTAATTTTAGAGATTAACCCCTCTCCTGTTTTTGAGCTTGAATCTTCAGAAGTATTGTAAACTTCAATTGGTACAGCCCACGCCATTAATCTCGCGTTCCTAGCACTTACATTATAAGTAGAGGACCCAGACCTAAAGTTCATAGAAATGTTATGTGCTTGAGAATTATTAAGTTCAACAAGAACAATAGGAGAATAGGAACTCCAATCATTATCTGTATCCTTTGTGGTTACTGATCTAAAAGAGTAATCTACTCCATCAATCAAAAGCTGAGATTCTTCTCGAACAGTTGTTGAATTTCCATGAAACTCTGCATACCCCATTATAAGGTAATTAGAAGTGCTCTCTGGCTGAAAACTCAGATTTATTAGATTTGTCCATGTAGACGATCCGATAGCATATTCATTAATTTGAATATCATTATATCTAAAATCGTATTCAGAACCTTCCTCCTGTGGATCGACAATATGTTCAATCTCAATATTTCCTCCAACAACTCTTAAATCAAAACTATTCTGTTGTCCGGTAAGGTCTCTTAAATAAACTTTGTTATAATCTTCTGAAATCAAGTGAGAAAACTCTGCAATCGAAAGGTTTTGATTAATTTCATAAACTTCAATCCTTGGGTTACCGCCAACAACCCTTAAGTATATTGTGATATCATTTCCATTTGTTAAATTCTTTTCAAAAACAACCCTCACATAATGCCCGTCTGGAATTTCTTCACTCCAAACTCCATCAAGAGCCCTAACTTCATTATAAATATCTGAAACATAACTTCTATTTTCATCAAGATGCTCTGCTTTGGTCACAACAATAATATTAAACGTTTGGTTTGACAAATGTGGAACAATCCACTCAATATAATCATACAAGCCATTATTATCTAAATCCAAAACGTTTAAAGGATTAATATATGTTGAATTCTCAACCCAATAAATTTTTACTCTTCTGGGATCTCGTATCTTAAAATTCTCAGAAAGATTAGTAAAAGAAAGAACATTTTCATATGTAATCCCCTCTACCCCAACAACCTTTACTTGTTTTCCTCTAATTATTTCTATCTCCTCTGTATAAGGGGCTGGAGTTTCGTATTCAATCTCATAAGTTACTACATCACCACCCCTTGCTGTTAGGTTTATCTCAATAGATTCTTCTACATTATTTTGATTCTCTTCTCGAACAAAAAATTCTTTATTCTTTGAAACAAGCCCTGTTATTTCCAAGACATTCTCCTTGGAAGAGATATTCTTTTCTTTTTCATAAGCTTTTTCATAAGTAATATTTTCTTCTCCAGGAATTTTTTCTAAATTCTCAGCTTCATTTTTTTCAACAACCTCGGGTGTTTTACCAGCAATTTTAATATTATTTTCTAAATACTCCTCCTCGTAAATACTTCCATCACTTCTTATCTTCTTTATAACCACTCCGCTAGCAATAGATGGAATATCCACACTGATATTTTTAGGTTCAGTTAATTCTATTCTTTTTTTCCATTTCACTGGCTGTCCAATAGTCGCATTATACTGAATAACTTCTACCTTAACTCCACTTACATTAAATTCAGTTAGATTCTCTGTGAAATTTTCTTTAATAAGTGGCATCTTCTCTTCAAAGTAAATTTCTTTAGAATCTTCAAAAAAGGATATATTGTTATACTCAAATGAGAACTTAATTAGAAATCTACCAGATTTATTTGATGTAAAATTGAAATTTTCCAAATTTAAATAAAAAGAATGTGTTTTATTTGTAAGATAATCTTCTCCAAATCCTTTTTCTTTCTTAATGTAGTCTGTTGTAATGATCATGTTTTCATCCTCCTTTGAAATTTTTAAAACAGAATTATCAAGAATCTCTCCTTCTCCAGTTCTCACACTACCATCAATAATTTCTGCAACCTCTTTTTCTTTTAATTTATAAATAAACTCTTCACCTCTTTTTATTTTAGCTTCAACAATGCGTTCTTTTCCCTCTTCCAATTCCTTTTCTTTTTCCTCGACTAAACTTCCTTCATCTATTGATTTACCTGTAAATACCCTTTTAATTACGCTTCCTGTCATAACTTCTTCTGAAATAACCTCAACAACGCGGGAAGAACTTTCAGACCCTTCACCTCCCTC
>JAWAEI010000088.1:0-3387 GCA_038891475.1 Candidatus Pacearchaeota archaeon
TAAAAGGGAAGGCAGATACAAGAGGTTTTTAAAGGTGGCATATTTTGTTACAAGACAAACACTTCCAATGTATTCACACAAAAAGAGTCCACATATATATAGTCTTCCTCAGTTAATCTCATGTGTTCTATTAAAGATATACATAAGGAACATGTCTTATAGGGATTTAGAGGAGTTTTTACTATCTTCAGGGGATATAAAGAGGGTATTGGGTTTAAGGAGGGTCCCTAATTATTCAACATTTTCTAGGGTATGTAATAGGGTAACTGGTAAAGAGATAAAGAGGATTTTAGGGAAGGTTTTGGAGGTAGTTATTTCAAGGAGGGATGTAGGGTTTTTATTTGCCTGTGATTCAACTGGGTTTAAGGAAGATGTAGCCTCCTTTTATTATACCCTGAGGAGTGGGAAAAGGAGGAAGGGGTGGATAAAGGTTTGGTATCTATTGGATACAAGGACACAGGCTTTAGTATCTCAGGTAGTAGGGAGGGGTCCTAGTGGGAATTCCTGGGGACTCTTTAAACTGGAGAAGAACTCACCCATTAGGTCTTTAATAGAGGTAATGGAGGGGGGATTTGATGGCAGTGGAAATATGAGATTTGGACTTCCAATAAGGGTTATTCCCCCCATAAGGCGTTGAGGGGGTATAAAGAGTTGGAATAGGATATTGGCTTATATGGTCTATAGGGTTTCAAAATGGATGGGGGTTTATGGCAAGAGATGGCTTTGTGAGACAATTAACTCAGTGATTAAGAGAAAGTTTGGTGACAGCATTTTGTTTTTCTCTCCCTGAAAAATGATGTTTGCAACAAAGCAAACTCAATGAGTTTTGTTATTTTTTTACCTTTTTACTGCTCTTTAGAAAGGGAGCTGTTCATCATTTGTTTTTCCGGTATGATTTCATAAACAACAGCTGACAAGAAAGATACAATTATACCGATAATAAAGATAAAGGGAGCAATGGGTATAATTGGATCAAGATAGTATTTTGTAAAAGCCCTTGCAGATGAAATAAAACCAATAGCCATAAGAGATAATCCAAATAGTAGTGTTCCAAAAGTAGCCGATAGTCTCAAAATATTTCTCTTTTTCTGCGATGGTAATGTTTTTGGAATTTCGACTAAACCTGCTGCTTCAAGTGGAATAAGAGGGAAAAATTTGGCAAATACCAAAAAAGCAAGAAGGCCAAAGCTTACTATTCCAATAACTACCAGTATCTCTACCATAGTTATGTTGTATTGACCTTCGGGGTAGGGGATGAAAAAACCATGGGTTTGAGATGGAACAACAAGCACAAATCTTTTTGTAAATGCAGCTACGTTTACAAGAAATCCTGAGATAACTGTTGATACTAATAGTGTTCTACCACTAACAAACTGATAGAACAGAATCAAGAAACTTATGGTAAGAGATATGACAGTTATCCAAAAGTATGGAGCATACGGTCCAAAAACTATAGTGTGAGCTATTTCTCTGTCTTTTCTGGGTGCAGCATAATTTGCTGTGAGTTCTTCTACAATCATCAGATATATATATGTTATAGTTAAGAACATAAGAATGTTTCCAAGAGTTCTTATTGTTTCAGGTGGTATTGAATTTTTGTATATCTTGTTTAAGATGTATGCACAAGCTATAATTAGACCAATTCCAGATATACCGGCCATTATCACAAAGGAAGGGGCTTGAAGGGCAGAAAACCATCCCGGTCTTCCTGGATGTAATCCGAATATAAAACCAAGTGTAGAGTGGGCTGTTACGAGCATAGGAAGGATAAAGATAGCAAGCCAAAAACTCACTTTTGAGTGTCTCTCAAAATCTTCAGGGGTTCCTTTAAATCCTGATGCCCAAATTTTGTAGATTATTTTGATTACCCCTTTTGTCCTTTTTGAAAGTTCATAAGCATCAGATCTTGTTGAAAGGAAGAAATAAACTAAGCTTGCAAAAAGATATCCCGCGATTACCATTGTGAATGTCCCGAACATTGGTGAGGCAACTCTGGCGTATCTTGGCAGGTTTATTAGAGCAATAATTACTCTCCCCTGATCTGCTAAAACACACATTGCAGCAAGTATCAGAGATACAATGGTTATGAATTCCGCCACACGGGTTATTGGTTTTAATTGGGATATCCCCAAAATTCTTACCGCAGCAGAAGTGGAAATCCCTCCAAAGCTTATTCCTACGAAAAATATAATAAAGACTACATACAAACCCCACGCAACACCGCCGGCTCCGGGAGTCCTAAGACCGGTTACAATTTCTCCATACTTTAGCTGAAGATAATAACTGAGTATTCCCATTACTATTCCTAAAATTGAGATTGAAACAAACAAAACCCAAAGCCAGCTAATTTTCATCAGTCTAAAAAATTCAGTGGGATCTCCTCTATTTTTCTCTGAAAGCATATTTATTTACCCTCCTTCATCTGTTATGTATTTTCTTTTTTCCTTTGCAAGGTAGATTACCTTTGGTTCTGTCCCTAGATTTTCTTCTATACGAAATGCCCTTGGATTTTTCGCAAGTTGATACACCAGACTTTTTGGATCTGATATATCGCCAAAAATAATTGCTCTTGTTGGGCAGGTTTCCGCACACGCTGGTAGGTATCTTACTTCTTCATCTTTTATATCTCGATTCTCATCCCTTGCTTTTTCTTTTACCTTCCGTAATCTGTGTACACAAAATGTGCATTTTTCGATTATTCCTTTAGGGCGGGTCGGAACATCGGGATTAAACCACTGTTTATATGTATCTGGCCAGTCGGGTTTTTTCCAAACAAAATATTTTCTTTCGTATGGACACGCAACCTGACAATATCTGCATCCGATGCATCTATCCCATATTTGCATTACTATTCCTTCTTCGTTTATATATGTAGCTCCAACGGGGCAAACCTTTGTGCACGGTGGATTATCACAGTGAAAGCATGGAAGAGGTAGGAAGCCCTTTTCTGTTTCAAGAATTTTCATCCAGCTTATTTCTGCTCCAAACATTTTTTCATCATCTCCCGTAAATGGAACATTATTTTCAACTTTACAGGCAATAGCACAAGCTCCACAACCTGTGCATAAATCAAGGTCTATAACCATTGCCCACTTTGGTCTTTTTTTCTCATTTTGTTCTTCTCCTTTTTTGTTCCCATTTTTCTTTGTTAGAAAACCTAAAGCAGAAGATAGTAAAGACGAACCAACTGCTACCCCGAGAAAGCTACCTATGAACCCAAGAATTTTTCTTTTTTCTTCTTTTTTATTGTCATCAATTTTCGGAACACTCATATAATTATCCCTCCTGCCTAAATTTTCCTTATTCTAACTTTTGTTGCCAAATGGCATAAGGTATCAGCTTCTCCAACAACTGGAAGAAGAATTTCGCGAGGATTTGTTCCCTTGT
>JAWAEI010000089.1:0-3373 GCA_038891475.1 Candidatus Pacearchaeota archaeon
ACCATCAGGATCTACGGCTCCTTGATTAAAACTAAATGGTTGATTGTAACAAATATAAGGAGTAGGCAATTGAGTAAATCTAGGAGAAGAGTTGGGATTTGATAAATCTATTGTAGTAACATCTGAATAAATGTATCGAGAGCCAGGACTTGTAACATTAGTAATAGCATTATTTCTACAACAGTTAGATACCCTAATATTGTAACGAGTACAATTAACATTAGTAAAATCAAAAATTCCTTGAAAAACAGCTTCACGAACACCATCTAATGAAGCACCAGAAGTATTACATTTAGTTGGATATCCAGGACAAATAGGCGTAACTTCTTGATAAGATAATAATTGCCATGATCCAATCTGTACAGGTTGTGTACATCCTCCTCCCTGCCCTATTAATTGAAAATCTAATCCTCCAGCATTTGGCAAACCATCTACTCCTAGAGTACTTGCACAGTCTCCATATGCTTTTATGATAATTCTATATTGATTATTCCCAAGATAATCATAGTATACATCTAACCCCATATAATGGGATGCATATAAACTGCAAACAAAAGAGTAAAAACTAACAAAAAAAACTATATTTTTCAACATGCAGCCAATATTCTTTTTAAACAAGCAAAATTAAAATATTTTTTTTTGTTAGCATCAAAGAAAAATAACTTTTTAAACATTTTACTTACCTTTTCAAAAAATTATGGATCAACTACGGCTGATTTACCAAATATTTTCTTATTTTCTTTAAACGAAGAGTTAAATTCAATCATAAGCTTATCATAGAAAATTTAGTTTTTAGGCTGGGTATTAGATAAGCATATCTGATTGAATTTACCACTCATTACTTATTCAGTTTTAATTTAAAGTAGGCTAAGAAATTTAATAAAGTGCATACCTAACTAAAAAATCAATTCCTTTAAGGACTAAATGAGGATCTACAAGGTGTTCACAAGTTAGATAATTACTGATGAAAGTAGCATCTCCACCTGTCAATATAATTTTTAGAGGTACTGAACTAATTGCCTGATAACGAGCAATCATTCCTTCAATTTCAGCGATGGTAGAAGTTTGAACCCCAGTTCTTATAGATTCTTCGGTAGATTGTCCAATAAAGGGAAAATTTTCATTAAAAGTGATTAAAGGAAGTTTAGCAGTATATTGATGTAGCGCTTTAAATTTTAAATACATACCAGGAGTAATAGCACCTCCAACATATTCATTTAATTCATTAAGAAAATCGTAAGTTATGGCAGTTCCAACATCCACTACTAAAAGTGGCTGATTAGGATAACTCCTGTATGCACCTGCTATTGCACAAATTCTATCGGTGCCCAATGTTTCAGGTGTTTTATAAAGCATTTTAAATGGCAAACGCATTCTATGATGTATTTCCCAAATCACACATTCTGTAAAATCTGTAAAAAAACTAAGTCTTTCATTTTCCTTGTATTTTACATTAGAAACTCCAATATGTTTTATATTTTTATCATGGATCCATTGTTCAAAAGTGATCCGAATAATACGGATATCATCCTCAAGAGAAAAAGTAATTCCTGATTCGTATGCACCATTATTAAAAATAGCCGCTTTAATGCGTGAATTACCAATATCTAAACAGAGTAATCGCACAAACAAATTTTTAGCAAATATAAAAACAATACCTAAAATAAATAAAAAAATTTTGTAATTCAGAAAAATAGTCGTAACTTGCGAAACTTTTTTTAAAAAACATATATCAACAAAAATTATGGATAGTGTAAGTTACAAGACCCTTAACGCTAATAAGCAAACGGTCAAGCCTGAATGGTATTTAGTAGATGCCAATGGGCAGACGTTGGGGCGATTAGCTTCTCAGATAGTAAATTATTTAAGAGGGAAGCATAAAACAAACTTTACCCCTCATGTATTGATGGGGACGCATGTTGTGGTGATTAACGCCGAGAAGGTGAGATTAACTGGCAAAAAAATGACGGATAAAATCTATTTGCATCACACAGGTTACCCTGGTGGGCAAAGAGAAAGAACTCCTCAACAAATTCTTGCTAAAAAACCAACAGAATTATTGGAAATTGCTATCAGAAAAATGTTACCTAAAAACAAATTAGGTTCAAGAATGTTTAGCCAATATTTACATGTATATGCAGGAGAAAAGCATCCTCATGAAGCTCAAAATCCTCAACCTTTAACTATTCAATTGTAAACGTATTTATGGAACAAATACATACAGTAGGTAGAAGAAAAACATCAGTAGCAAGGCTCTTTTTTAGAGAAGGTAGTGGTACCTTTATTATAAATGGACGTGATTACAAAGAATACCTTCAAAATGAAGTATTAATCCTTAAAGTTAATCAACCTTTTGAATTAACAGGAGTTGATATTACCCCATACAGTATCTATGTAAACGCTCATGGGGGAGGAATTAATGGA
Organism: Candidatus Pacearchaeota archaeon; assembly: GCA_038891475.1. Taxonomy (GTDB): domain Archaea; phylum Nanobdellota; class Nanobdellia; order Pacearchaeales; family GW2011-AR1; genus ASMP01. Next base: position 2,425 of record JAWAEI010000089.1, read on the forward strand.
CAAGCAGAAGCTATTCGTTTAGCATTAAGCAAAGCATTATGCGAACTTAACCCTGAATTCAGAGGTGTATTAAAAAAAGCAGGTTTCTTAACTCGCGATTCACGCGAAGTAGAACGTAAAAAATATGGTCATAAAAAAGCTCGTAAATCTTTCCAATTCTCTAAACGTTAAAATTTTTTACCAATGGAACGCGTAACTTATGAACAATTATTAGAAGCAGGAGTTCATTTTGGTCATTTGACCATGAAATGGAACCCTGCCATGGCTCCATATATTTTTATGAAAAAAAATGGCATCCACATCATTGATTTGATGAAAACAGAAAAAATGTTAGAGGATGCTTGTAAATTCGTAAAACAACTTGCAAAAAATAATAAAAAAATTCTTTTCGTAGGTACCAAAAAACAAGCCCAAGAAATTATCAAGGCAGCTGCTGAAAAAGTCAATATGCCTTATGTAACCGAAAGATGGCTTGGTGGCATGTTAACCAATTTTGCTACTATTCGTAAATCCGTAAAAAAAATGGAAAATCTCCAACGAATGGAAACGGATGGCACCTACGATAACCTTTCTAAAAAAGAAAAATTAATGATTGGCAGGGAAATTGAAAAGCTTCAAAAAATGTTAGGTGGCGTAGCAGATATGACGCACTTGCCAGCCGCTTTATTTATTATTGACGTAAAAAAAGAACATATTGCTGTATCGGAAGCTCAAAAACTCAATATCCCTACCATAGGTTTAGTGGATACCAATTCAAACCCCAATGTTGTGAGTTTTCCAATCCCTGGTAATGACGATGCAACAAAATCTATTGCTATTATTACTGATGCAATTGTTAATGCTATATTAGATGGGATTAACGAACGAAAAATAGAAAAAGAAAACACAGATAAAACCGAGTAATTTTGCGTAATAATTCATAAACCTTTATTTTATAAGACGGTAGGTA
>JAWAEI010000090.1:0-3364 GCA_038891475.1 Candidatus Pacearchaeota archaeon
TCGGAAAGTTATACCAAGAGTTGCTCAGAGACATAGAAGTGATAAATTTGCCAATAGAAAAGACAGACTATTCAGAGAACATATACTGGGTTTTCCCCATTACCCTGAAAGATGAATACAAAAAAAACGCTAAAGATATAATGAGGGAACTGAGGGAAAGAGGTATAGGGACGCGGCCTTTCTTTTACCCAATGCACATGCAACCAGTTTTCAACAGGATGGGCCTCTTTTTGAATGAAAGATATTACAATGCGGAGAAACTATACGAAAAAGGATTCTATATCCCAAGTGGATTAGCTTTGACCGAGGAACAAATAAAACAAGTTTCAAAAGTCGTTGCGGAGGTGGCAAGATGAAAGTGATGAAGAAAGTTGCCCAAGTGGCTGCCGATGTTTATAGGCTTTTGACATGGGATAGGACAGTTGGCGCCTTTAGAGGCGTGTATAGGAGTTATGATGAGGCATATAGCTTCTTAAAATCGAGGGGAGAAAAGGTAAATTATGATGTCGAGAGCATGCGGCAGGTGTACTTAAATATCAATGAAAAGCTGAAGGAACAAAGTGTGCTAGATTATGAGTATCCCATGTTCTTCTGGCTGTTGAGGACACACATGGAATATGAGAAAAAAGGCCTTACTCTCAAAGTTTTTGACTTCGGTGGGAGTTTTGGAGTGCATTTTTTCAAATACTTAAGGCTGGCACCGAACAACAATTCTGTTTGGACAGTTTGTGAAACCCCGGAAACCGTCTCGGTTGCAAGAGAACAATTACTGCAATGGGAAATGATGCTGAGTTTTACAAAAAATCTCGAAGATGCCTATGGAGTTGATGTGTTCTTCTCATCCGGCGCACTGCAGCATGTGCCTTCGCCGGCAACTCTCCTTGGCAAATTGAAGGAAAAACCAAAGTATCTCATCCTCGGCAGGTTATTTTTGCAAGATAAAACAAAATCATTCCATACAGTTCAAAATGGGGGTGTTAGATTTTACCCCTTTAAAATTTTCAATGAATCAGAATTTATTTCAGAATTGACTGGGATGGGTTATAAACTGAAAGAGAAATGGGAAACAAAATCGGACTCCGTCATCATTCCTTTTCATAGAGATGTTTCTTTGCACTCTGCCGCCGGCCTGTTTTTTACACTAGATTGTGTACCCAATGAGGGATAATATGAGTCAATTTGGTGACGTATACTCCCATTACTATGACTTGCTTTACAGGGATAAGGACTACAAAGCCGAGGTCGACTATGTTGAGACACTGGTTAAAGAGTATAAAGGAGACGCAAAAACCATATTGGACTTAGGTTGTGGCACTGGAAGACATGCGGAGTTGTTTGCGGAGAAGGGTTACATTGTCCATGGGGTTGATGTAAGTAAGGACATGCTAAAACTGGCCGAAAAGAGAAGAATAGAAAAAGAAGATAGATTGACGTTCACTCAAGCTAAAATTCAAGAACTACGGCTAAACAAAACTTACGATGTAGTCGTCTCCCTGTTTCATGTGCTGAGTTATCAGAATACTAATGAGGAGGTCATAAAATTTTTTAAGGCGGCCAAGGAACATTTAGTGGATGATGGCATTTTTATATTCGATTTCTGGTATGGCCCTGCGGTTTTAACCGAAAAACCGACAGTCAGAGTGAAAAGATTCCAAGATGACAAAATAAGAGTGACCAGAATTGCAGAACCAACAATTGATGTCCAAAGGAATATGGTTGAGGTACGTTATTCGATTTTGATTGAAGATAAAAACAGTGGTAAGTTGCTGGAGAAGGGAGAAATTCATAATATGAGATTCTTTTTCGATTCAGAATTAGAGTTAATATGTGATCTGATTGGCCTGAAGATTGTTTCAAAAAACCAATGGATGACAAATTCAAAGCCAACCATCAACAGTTGGAATGTAGTATGGACGGCCAAAAAATGAATATTGCCGTAATCATAGACAGTGAGTTGAACAGCGGGGGCGGCTTCCAATATGAAATAGCTTTGGCTATGGAATTGAACAGGATAAACCAGTATCGAGTTTACTTTTTTGTTCTCAATGAAAAGAGCCGAGAAATTCTTGGAAACTATGGAATTGAATCCACTTTAATTGAGAGTTCCTTCTGGGACAAAATAACAAGGTATATCAACAGGCAATCCTGTTTCTATAGGCTTTCGGAAAAATTAAGGTTGATCAGTTTTTTTGAAAAGACAATAGAGAAATATGATATAGATTTAGTGTATTTTACTAGTCCTAGTGGATTGGCGTTGGATTTGATAAGACACAACTATGTCATAACAGTTTGGGATTTATGCCACCGTGACCATCCGGAATTCCCCGAGGTAAATTTTTATCGACAATTTGAGATAAGGGAACAACTGTACACAAATGTCCTAAAAAAGGCAGTAGCCGTTATCACAGACAATGAAATTACCAGGGAAAAACTCAGCAGCTGGTATGGAGTTGATAAAAATAGAATCCACATAATCCCATTTCCAATTCCTGTTCAGAGTCGGCCCAACCGTCAGATTGATGTTAGAGCAAAATACTCAATAGAAGGGGACTATATATATTATCCTGCCCAGTTTTGGCCCCATAAAAACCACGTATATATTTTGGAGGCAATAAAAATTTTGAAACAAAAGGAAATTGAGTTGACAGCAGTCTTTAGTGGCTCGGATAAAGGTAATTTGCATTATGTAATGCAGTATGCAAAACAGATAGGTGTGTCAGAACAAGTTAAGTTCATAGGATTCGTACCCCCCGAAGAGATTTATTCCTTGTACGAGAATGCTCTTGCTTTGGTCATGCCAACGTATTTTGGTCCTACAAACTTACCACCCCTAGAAGCCTTTGCCATAGGAGTCCCAGTCATTTATAGCAACTTAGAAGACATGAAAGAGCAAGTAGGCGATTCAGCCTTACTATGTGATTTAAAGTCTCCTAATAGTCTGGCTGAAAATCTTATAAAACTAAAAAAATGTCCCTCCCTGAGGGATGAATTGGTCAAAAAGGGCAGAGAAAAGTTATCCGCGTTAACTAAATCTAATGTCATGGCAACCCTAGAAAAAATTTTTGAGAGATACGAAATTAAGCTTAAATGTTGGAAGAATTAGGGGACAATTTCACTGCTCATTCGTAAAATTGAGGAGTTAGACTTCGAAAAAGCTGGTATTAAGGAGCAATTATGGGTAATTTCGATAAAAGAATCCTCTCAACTGGAATTTTGCCTAACAATCTACCTATGATTTCTCCTAAAACGGGAAATCAACCCAAGATAAATCTCCCCTTTTCCACAGTAGTAAAAGACTCTAAATTGATTCCTAGTACGTACAATGGATTAAATACCTTCCCCTTTCTACCAGAGTGTGAGGGAA
>JAWAEI010000091.1:0-3360 GCA_038891475.1 Candidatus Pacearchaeota archaeon
TGTTTTCTATGTTCTTTATATGCTGATTCATCAAAAACAAATCCTTTGATAAGTTCCAATTCAGGCTTTCTTTTAATATATGCTCTCAGCCTTTCTTGTTGAGCCGGCAAAGAATTACCAGCTTCTTTTTGTTCTTCTGTTGAAACTCTGGCTAAAATTATGGCTTTCATAGGTTTTTATCTACAATGTTCTTATAAATATTCTCGTAAAGTTTTATCAATTCTTCTATTTTTTGATGAGACACCTCAGCTTCATAAAGTCCTATCTGCAAAATTGCTTCCTTATTTTTGATTTTAGGATATCCACTTTTACCAATAGAAGACAATTTTTCTAATTGTTTTATGTTCGCATCATGAATTAAAGATAAAAACAAAGAAAATGATTCTTTTAAGTCGACCCTGTCTTTCCTTAGGACTATGAAATCTTTAGAAAAAATAAAATTAACAGCACTTCCATACACTACAGCTATCTTTTTAAGATATAGTCTTACCGGAGCAATAATTATATCACCTTCTTTCAATTTTCCGAATTTACTTTTTTTTATTTTTTCTAAAATCCTTCTCTTCTTTGATATAGAAACTTCTTTTAAAGAACTCATTTGCGGAAATGTAATGTCTTTGAAAATTGAGTAAGTTATTATTGTTTGTTCGAGTCCGTATACATTGCCGTTTTTTATTAAATGGGGCAGTAATATACCACTGCCACCTTCAAGGATATCACCAGTTTCACAAAGAAAAATACTTTTTTTGAGATCTATTTGCTCAATCTTTTCTGGAGCCGCAATTTTCCAATTATTATTTTTCAAAATAATAACTCTTTTCGATGGTGGATAGCGAGAAAAATTAGTTAAATTTAAATTTTTATTGAGCTTAAAAATTTCTCTTATTGTGAGAGTAACCACACCATTTTTTGTTGGATATTTTCCTTCTAAGGCTTCACTTATTATTTTAGCCAACTCATCATTTAAATCGTTTTCAGCTACTAATTTTGTAATAATAGTCTTACGCTGTTTTACTCTTACATAACCTATTTCTTTTGCTTCATAAAAAACTATTTTTTCATTTTCAATAGATTTAAATAAATTCTCAGTAGAACCGTTAACTAAAAACCGAAACAATCTATTAGCCTCATCTAAAGAACGCCTTTTTCCGAACACTAAATAAGTTTTTTGTTGAGCATGAGGAGCAAATGCAAAATCTGGAAGCCCCACAATAGCAGAAATAGAGAAGTAACATATCAGTAATAATCTCGCTTTTAAATAATCTACACTATCTAAAATAGAAGCAGGTAACACTACTCCTATTTTTCCATTAGGATTTAATAACTGAAACCATCTTTCAATAAAGAAACATTCTGAAGCAGTTGTTACTTCTCTCCTAAATGGAACAAATTTATTCATAACAAAATGATGAGAAGCTTCCTTTCTTATTTCTAGACTAAAAGGGGGATTAGAGATAATAAAATCTACCCCACAATTTTCTTTTATACTTTCAAATACACATTCTTGACCACGGAGGATAGAAGATTCTTTTATAAATGGAAGGGGGAGGTTTTCTAATCGCAAAAGACTATTTCGAGTGTATATGTTAGCGGAACCATCCCCATGGATAACCATATTTACTTTACATAAAGCAGTAGCCCTTGATTCATTGTCTATACCAAAAAGAATTTTTAAGGCATCCTCTTTTATTTTCTCAATAGGATAATCTTTAAAAATTAATCTTAATGCTTCTATTAAAAATGTTCCGGAACCACAGGAAGTATCAAGAATATATTTATAGCTCCCTTTTTTAAGCTCATCTCCTATTTTTTGTATGTTTAGAGCTTTACAAACAAACTTACAAATATTTGGGTGCGTGAAAAATAAACCTCTACTTTGTCTAAAAATTGAATGCATAAAATCTAAAAATACATCCCCCATAGAATCTTCTCCTAAGAATCTTAAACTTCTAAGTTTTATTCTTTGAAGATATGGAACTACCTCCAATAAAATTTTCTCCTTATCTTTGTGTTCTAAAAGTTCTTTCTTTGCAGCATCTCTCGGGTTTTCGCGTAAAAGTTGGATTAGAGCATTTTCAAGTAAAGATTTAATTCGGTTATAAAAACTCTCTTTATTGAGATAATCTTCTGGTTTTACTTGAAAATCAGGTTCTTTATTTTCTTTTTTAAGAAGCTCGAGTTCGTCAAAAGTTTTTGCTAAAAGCAAATTAATAATTGTTTCAAAAGCTTTTTCTTCTACAATTCCATAGTTCCTTAATCCCTGATGCAATTTTTCTTTTAGTAAATTTTTAAGCTCATTTGGGTTTTTAATATCTAATAAATCATTTTTTGTTAGGGGTTTCTTGTAAAAATAAATTTTATTACCCGAGATTACCGGAAGAGTGTCATAAGCAAAAGAAGACGTTCTAGAGATTATTTCATCTAGAGAAATTTGCCCAGTTTCTACAGTCTTTTCTATCTCGGGGTAAAAGAACCATCTATAAAAGATCTCAATTTTCTTTTTCTCGTTAAATGATATTTCATAAGTAATCAAAATTAATGGATAAAGTTGTGTGAAATCTTTTGCATAAGAATGAGCTATATTATAAAGTTGTCTTTTAAAATAGTTAGTAAATTCTGAGTCACTAATTTTATGAATGGATGTTTTACATTCTACTAATGCTATACATCTTCTTCCGCTATAAGTTTCTGCAATTTCTATTTTTATGTCTATTCTTTTTGATGGAGATCCAACAATAGATTTTTCCTCTAATAAAATAGAGGATGGAGGAATTTTATATTTTTCAAGTAAGTTAATAATTACCAAGGCTCTTCCTAATTCGCCTAGGACATTTTGAGTATAAGAAGAAATATCGCGAGAATAATTCTTTTTTAGTGAATAAACCAATTCATTATCTTTTATGTAAACTGCATCGCTATTAAAAGAAGAAATTTCTTTCTTAAATATCTCTATATAGCTTTTAAGAATAATTGATTTCATACGTTCATTTAATTTTCACTTTATCTAAAAACCCTTGAAACTCTTTTTTCTCAATCCTAAATTCTTTGCCTATTTTGTAGGCTTTTAATTTGCCTGCTTTAATATACCGGTAAATAGTCATTATATTTACCCTCAATTTTTTAGCTAATTCTTTAGCTGTGTAAAATTCTGAGTTTTCCATATGTTTATTATACTTTACAATTATTTACAAGACAATTAACTGTACAGGTCCATAACATATTGGACTTTTTTTGGTATAAATAAATTGATACATGTAAAAGAGGAACTATATTCCCAATAGAACTATGCACCCTCTGGGTGTTATCAATAGTTCGCAAAAGTGAATTGCAATTATATTTTAATAAAAGTTTTACCAAATT
>JAWAEI010000092.1:0-3352 GCA_038891475.1 Candidatus Pacearchaeota archaeon
CTCTATTCTTCTCATTTATTTGATACATAAATTCCCTGCATCTTCCACAAGGTGGGAGAATCCCGTTTCCCGAAACAGCCACAATTTTTTTAATTCTACTTTCACCTTTGGTTATCATAGATGCAATAGCACTATGTTCAGCACAGAATCCAATACCACATGCAGTATCAATATTTACTCCTTCATATATATTATTATTTTCCGATAGCAAAGCGCAGCCCACAAAACCGTAACTTACCTCTGGAGAAATTTTCGTTGGTCTAACAAGCGCTTTTGCCCTTCTAATTAATTCCCTATTCGTTACCACCATCAATTAAATTAAAAAGCAAATAATAAAGTATATTTAAAATTTCATAAAAATTTGTGGTATCTAATATAGAAAAAAGAGGGTATTTTCTGCTTCCACTACTTCATCTTATCCTACCTACTAAATGAACATACACCTATGGAAGTAAAACCTCTACTTATAACATTTCTCGCATCCTCAAATAATTCAACACCTTTTAGATATTTTTCAATAGCAGTTCTATCATTATAATCAATCTTAACCTGCTCCTTACATATAGCATCTATATTAATTCCAAGATAATCACAACCTGCACATTCACATTTTAACTCAACTACATAATTGTTGTCGTCATCCGTTATCCCTCTGAGGGTATTTAGGGTATCAAAACAGAAGTTTCTATATTTTTCTATCATATCACATAGTATAATCCTTAGTGCACCATTCTTCCAGTATGGTTTAGTTAAAACACTCCCCATTTTAGAACCAAGTGCTAAGCATTTACTATTGGATGGGGCGGCGATTGAGCCATAATAATCAATGCAGTTTATATTTGCGACTGTTTGGTTTCCAGAACATTCAAGACAAAAAGTAGTAGAGTTTGGTTTACAACAGTCCAGCGGTGGGAAACAACACTTTTTAAAATCGGATGAGTTTGCCACTCTGCAAAATTCCATTTCACCACTACCAACATTTTTGCATATTCCCTCGCAACAACCCTTTATCGCGGGAACATCACTCCACTTCTCGTATTTCGTCAAACTATCTAACTTTTCTTTTAAATTACCCACATTCTCAAGTGTAATATCTTCTCCTATAATGGGTTTAATAATTCTATATCTTGTATCACATTCCTCTATTTCCTTTCTTTTAATAATAAAACAATCCATAAATGAGGATAGGATTCCCGTAAACCATCCCATTTTTTCTCCAACAAATTCCACAAATTCCTTACCAGAAACACTATTCATAATACACTTGACTGAATTAAATACTTCTGTAAAAAAATATATTTGATAGTCCAATATATAAACCCAATTAACTAAAGATCCAATGGTGTCTGAACGAGCATCAACGAAACTTTCATAGGAAGTGAGAGCAGCTATCTTCATAAGCGCTTTTATCTTCACACTTGAAGTTAATTCCGCCCCTTTCTTTAAAACATTGAAAAAGTTATAAGAACTATCATTTAAACTATCACTAAATTCCCTTAACACTTTTGAAAAACTATTTTTCATTTCAAATAATTTATCTATCGTAGAAATATTATCCAGCTCATTTTCCAAAACCTTAATAATTTGTTTTATCAATCTTTCTTTATCTATTATATTTCTTAGATTAAGTTCCAGAGCATTTTTACCATTAATATTAATAGCATTTATGAATTTATTAAAACTCATAACAACACAGTTAAAATCTTTCACCGACTCTATTTTCTCAACTTCCGCCTTCCATAGTTCAATTAATGCTTCCTTCCATGGAAATAATTTATTCTTAACTTCTGCTGCTAACTTTAATAATTTTTTATAATAAGAAATGCCAATTTCTCCATCACTTTCTATTTCCACTATTTTATTTTTGAGTTCTTGTAATTCAAATAGCTTATTCTCTATATCCCAAAGTTTTACAATATTCTTAAATTTATTTTTTATTTCTTTACATTCAGAATTAATACTATTTATTCCATCCTCAAAGTGAGATAACGAATCTATGAAAGTTATTACTTCTGTTTTAATAAGATTCCAAGCTATAAATATAATAATTTCTTCCTGGGAAAGTGGTCTTTGTAATGGTCGTCTTTTCTCCTCTTTCTTCTCATCTTTTTTCTCTTCTTTGTGACCTATACCTATATCTTTACACAAACGTCTAACATAACACATATCAACAAGTGCGGGAATTACCTTCTCTTTATAAATCTTCGCCATAAATTGAACATACAACATAAATCTGCTTATTTTAGACGAAATATAATCACTACTATAATTTTGATTCAGATTACTTTTATATGCAAAATAGTTTAACGCTGCTAAATTATAGCATAAAGACTTTTGAGCATTGTAGAATGACGAAATCCTTCTTGCGCCATTAACCTTAGTTTGGTTCATATATCCTTGAAGCCTTGCCTTGGCGTATATTAATGGTGTGCATAAACCCACCCCATATATGCTATCACTTACATATCTATTTTCATCACATGTGAGAACTTCGCCTAACTTTCTCGTATATACCTTCAACTTTTGCGGCTCCAGAGGGTAACAGGTCATATAAGCGGCGTTTTCTAATCGGATTAACTTGAATCTGAATGGCAAATCATCTCTGTCATCACCGCATTCCTGTACCGATGATTTATGGTATGTCCACACACTCGAATCTTTTATTTCCTCTTTACACAAAACATTTTTTAAATATTCAAACCTTTGATAGTCCAGAATAAAGAACACGTACACTGTATTCCAGAACCAGTCTATATTAGAATAGATTTCATCTAACCATAGTACCAAGTTTCCTTGATATTTTAAAAGTTGGGGACCAATATCACTTGTCCTACCCTCTCCAGATGAACTCTGAGCATTATTATTAAGTTTACCGGGTGATTCCTGAACTTTCTTCAGCAACTTTTTCAACCTGTCTATTCTAAAAGGATTAAAATGAGGGTTTGATTTTAATACATTATTTATAATTTGAGGTGAAATATTTTCTGCGCTTTCCTCAGATATGGTATTATCTCGCCGATTTTCTCCTTTTTTATCCAATGTATGAGCTTTTTCATAAATCTTTATCGAATGTGGAAAAAGAAAACGGGGAGTAGAAAGTTTGTTTGTTAACCTTTTCCTTACCTTCTCTTTTTCTTTTTTATTTCTGCTCCTCCTATTGCTTCGTGGCTGACTTTTTATAGTTTTTTCGAGCCATCTCCTTATATTTTGTAAGAACTCTTCTATATTAATCCTATTTTCCTGCCCCACAAGAACCACCACAATCATAAAAATTAAAACACCCTTTAATATAATTTTATACATTCTCATCTTTTTCCCTCCTATCCTCCTTTTCCCATATTATTTATTATAA
>JAWAEI010000093.1:0-3334 GCA_038891475.1 Candidatus Pacearchaeota archaeon
CTGCTCTTATTAATTCTTTGCCTCTGATATATCCATTTCTAACGATTGACACAATCTCGTCATTCTTTTTTGAAATATCTGGTTGCTTTTCGATTACTTCACAATAATTTGCAATCAATTTATTTTCAGGAAAGTCGATTCTGGTTATTCCATGTTTTTGAAGTATTAGAATCAGTTTTTTTGAAACCGAATGGTATCTTTTCATTATCTTACTAATAACCTCATCCTTATCTAAACCTTTTTCTATCATAGAACTTTCAATATTTTCAATCGAATCAAGAACATCAATAATACTTAAGGCAAATTCCTTTAATTGGTCTTGCTTTTCTAGTTCTTTTTGTTCAATGTTGTTTCTTAAATCACTTTCTGATTTCAAAATATGTGTTATTATTTCTTCTATTTCTGGAACCACCCTTTTCATTTTTCAATTATTTTAGTGAGTCAAAAGCATTTTCATTAATACTATTTATATCGAGTTTGCTAATTTGAGCATCAATTTCTATTTTGTGTGGACGTTTTGCTTTAATCTTAGCAGGGTACATAAAATCAGCAGCTAATCTTTTACCAGGGTCTAGTAATTGTCTTGCTGCATTAGCGATTTCTGAAAGTGGAAATTTTTTAGATTGCATTGCCTTCATTTGGGCAATTTTTATTTCGTTCTTTGTTGCATTCTGTTGGTTTTCTATGCCAAGGACAACATACGGGTTTTCCATAATAATGTTTTTATTGAAGTTTAAAATGGTAATTGATCTTCATGCAGACCTAACTGTTGAATTAGTCTTCTTAATGGGTCACTGGAAGCTTGTATTGATTTTCCTTCGCTCATCTTCTTGAAATATGACAGTACTTTTTTCATTTTTTCACCTTCTGCATTTAACGTTTGTCCCAATCCAATAAAAGGTACATTTTCTTCAAATAATCTTATATCAACACCTGCATTCTCTAATTGACTGAGAATATCTTGTCTGGCTTTAATTAATTCAGAGGTATTTTGTTTAAAAACATCTGATCTTTTAAGATAGACTTCATCAAGGCATTTGTAAATCTCAGTCTGCTTGCGTGTTTGACCATTTAAAATATCAAGTAAATTGAACCTAATGAGAGTAATAATATTTTTACAGATTCTTGGATTTGTTGTTGAAAAAAAATATGCTTGTTTCATTAAAACCAAAGCTTCATAATTGCTTATTTCTTGATTATTAACTTTGCCAATGCAGTAGTTGGAAACATAGGTTGAATATTGATATTTTAGCTTATCATTAATTGGAGAGAATTTAATTACTTCTTCCATTATCTTTATTAACACCTCGCTTTCATCATCCTCCTCTATCTTACTTGCTAATATGTTGTAGAAAGAATCTTGAATTTTATTTTTTATAGTTTCAAATTTATCAATTAATGATTTTCTTTTATCTAAGTTTGCTTCTTTTATCGCTTTTAAATCTTCAAGTTCGATGTATATTCGAACAGAATCAACAAGCTCTTTAGCATTAGCATAATCTCGAACATAAGAGTCTGAATTGGTCTTTAAATAAGGTATTCCTGCCTCCAAAGCTTCTTCATTATCGTATTCGGAATACTCATTATCCAAGAACTCAATAATCTCTTCATTTATTGAATATGTTTTAGCAAAATGAGGTCCTGCTATAAGAATGTCTTTATCAACTAAATCTATTACTTTTTCAATACATTCCTTTTCGTAACTATAATAATGTTGACATGTAGAAAGCAAAGTTGGGTCTGAAATTGTTTTATTTAACATTATTTCGAATTGATTTTGTAATTCTCTTTGAGTTACTCCTATAGAAATATTATGTTCACTGGGTTCATCATAGTTAATATTTTCAGGTAAGTCATCGTGTATTTCATACTTTGACCCAATGGAGTCACTTAATGTAAATGTGTATTCATCATCCCAACTGGTATTTTCTAGTGATTTAATAATTATTTTGTCTGAATAAACTGCTGTAACCCAGTTTGAAATTATGGATTTATAATTCTTTTCAGTTATATTTCCGTCTTGTGCAAATTTATAGCTGCATACACCAAGGTCCTTTATTAATTCCGGGAATTGATAAAATTTGGGAAAATTTTCAATTAATCTAATGGCATTACCATATTGTCTCTCATCTATATAGTAATTGAGTATTTTATTAAACAAACTTCGTTTTAAATTATCAAGTTTTGCAGATATAGATGGAAACACTTGTCCTATTAAAATCAAACTTTCGTCAATTTTTGCATAGTTTTTCTTTACATCTTCTATATTAATAGTATTGCAATAGAGATCATCTATTATTTTATTGATTTCATTCACTTTTATTATTGCTTTATTTTGTCTGTCTGTTTTTATAATGGAGTAAAGTTTTTCTACTTCTTTATTATTTTTATCAAGTTTCTCGGTTATGATTTTTTCTGCATTATTATAATCACCATTAACCAAAAGTCTCCTTGCATATCTGAAGTAGAAATCCAATTGAATTGATTTTGGAGCTTTATTAATTTCCACAAGATCATTTTCACGTATAATTTCACCATTTTTCAACTTGCATATAGCAATTCGCCAAATCGATAAGTTTTTAATTGAAGAATTAAATGATTCATTAGCATGCTTCAATGATTTTGAGTAATCGCTGATAGCGTCATTATACTTTGCTGCCTTTTCTTTTTCAACACCAAAGTCATAAAATACTTTAGCAAGTTGAGAAATATGCTTTAGTTTTAATTCAGCGAACTCGCTTTCTAAACCATCTTTTATATTAGAATCTATGTACTTAATATTGGAAACAATATTAGTCTCTTTGTTTTTTGATGAAGCTTGTGCTTCTATCTGTTGAAAAGTTAATTTTGAAATTTCATAATGAGTCTTTGCCTCAAATTTATTGTATAAAACAATATTTGAGTTTGGTTTGATTCTATTTTTAATACTCAAAACTTGGTCAAAAAAACTTAATGCAGCATCTTTGTTTGATGATATTTGAGCTAAACCTTGATTATACTTTATTTCAGCAATTTTTGCTGGTGCATCGGGATGTTTGTCAAATATTGAGTTGAGGACATTCAACGAATCAAGAATATTGCCATTAGCGTAAAGTGATTTAGCTTTTTCAAATTTCGTTGAAGGCAGGTTTTGATAAATTAGGTATATGATTATTCCTACAACTATTATAATAATTATTGCCTCCATACTATTCTGGTATTTTAATTAGTAATACTTGACCAACTTTCAAATTATAAGGTTTGATTAAATTATTTTCCTTTTCAATTAGTACATACTTTCTTCCATCCCCGTAAAAGAATTCAGCAATTTTCCAAGGAAAATCACCTTTTTTAA
>JAWAEI010000094.1:0-3290 GCA_038891475.1 Candidatus Pacearchaeota archaeon
ATCCTTATCTTTCAATTATAAATAAAACCCTTTTAAATAACTATATTGCAAATCCCAAAAATAAATCTAAACATGAAAGCGAAGAAGATATTAAGAATCTGTTTACTTCAAAATCAGAAAGTCAGGATGTTGGTTGTAGTTTCTGTAATAATATGACAACAAAAAATAAAGATAGTATTGCCTCGAGAAAATGGATGGTCTCAGGTGGATGGGAGGGGTCTCCCTTATACGCTGGTGGCGGTTTTATCCCACCGAGAATTTGTCTAAATTGTCGCAAACTCTCCCTGCTTGCTTCTTTTAAGGCTCATGAACTGTTTATATTAAATAATCTGCCGTTTATTATCTATAATCCTGATTTAAACTTGTATAAGAAGCTATTAGATAATATGCACCTAAGAAAGGATTTAAATTTGAATTTTGAAAAGTCGTCATCTGTCTTTCTGTCGCTTGGAAGTTCACTTGTTTATCCAGAGTTTGATGATCAAGGTAATATTTCAAGTTTTGATTTGCGTCCTCTCTTGCCGAAGGCATCTCTAATATTAATGAGCCTCTCAGGTCTATTAGGGACAAAAAGTAAAAGACAATATATTTTAGATGTCGTTGAAAAGTACAAGGAAAAAACAGGGAGAAAATTGATAGTTGATTTTCTTAAAGGACAGTCTAAATTGATTTTAGGCGAGGTTATTACAGCATTCTATGCCTTTGTTAAGGCCTATAAAGGAGGTATAGGTATGACGAAGAGATTTTTTGAGCTTGGCACTAAACTTGGTGAAGCCCTTAATGACAAGGCGTATTCTGTAGCTTTAAAATTATACAAATCTCTCAGAGATTCTGCACAACTTCAAAAACAATTGATCGGGACATACATTTATCTAAAAGAGCCAATTCCTGTTGAACTGACACAGATAATGGAAAACGAAGAAAATGCCTTGGCATTTATTATGGGCATAATGAATACGATTAAGAAATAGGGAGGTTTGAAGATGAGAGGATTAACTTTGACAATGGTCGTTAAGTTTACAGGAACGCCTTCTATGGGAGAAGGGCTTGGCGGGAATATTAATCCTATGAAGGTATTATCTACCTCAATGGGAGATTTTGCATACCTTTCACCAAGTGCAATATTAAAACAACCCTTGATGGAGTATTTGGTAAGAGAAAAGGGATGGAAGCTTAAATTCGGTGAGAATGTGGACATAGCTCCAAAAAAGAAGGGAACTGAAAAGCCTCCATTGCAGATTCAAAGTTATGCAAATGATGATCCATTCGCTGATATATTCGGATATCTGTTTACTCGAAAGAAGGAAATCCCAAAGGCTAAAAAAGGAAAAAGTGAAACAGAGACAACCGAAACAGAGGAGACTCAAGAAGAAACAAGAAAGAGAAAATCTCCTTTGGGTGTTTCCTACGCTGTAGGTTTACTAGATTTTAAAAACTGCCTTGATTACCGTAGCAATCTTGGGTTGGTTGAACTTTCTGGTGCTAAAGATAATCAAGGACAGATGATATTTCAAAGGGAAATAGATATGAACTATTTCGTTTATACACTTAATCTTGATTTAGAACGAATTGGTAGAGAGGAAAATAAAGACAATAATAATGAGGCTACTCCAGATGAGAAATTAAAAAGAGTTCAGGCGATTTTAGAGGCAATACCGTATATTTCCATCCACAGAAATAGCGCTTTAGTTGGCACTTTAAGGCCTCACATAGTGGTGGGTGGGGTCTTTGAGAAAAAATTTCCATACTTTATTGATGCCATTGTTTGGGATAAAGAGAAGAATGCAATTAGGGCTAAGGCTATCAACGACATTATTGATGAATACGGGCTTAAGTCAGATAACAATAATTTATTAGTCTTTGGTATTCATGAAGGCTTCCCCCTAGATGGAAAGGTCAACATTGAGGCAACGCTGCCCAAAAAGGCAATTGACAAAGTTTCAGATTTTATACGTGTCCACAAGGATAGGATATGGAAGACACAATAGAGATTATCAAAATAAATATCTGGGGTCAGACCGCTCATTTCAGAATCTACGGCAACCAGAATTTTTGTGATTCTTATCCTTTGCCGCCACCTTCAACTGTGCTTGGAATAATACGGGAGGTTCTTGGTGAGCGACCACCTGAGCCACTGACTCTTGCTATCAAAGGAAAGTATGATGGGTGTTTTTTTGATTATCAAACATTTCTTCATGGTGCAATTGAGCTAAGTGAGAAAAAGGATTGGTGGATTAGCAGAAGGATTAATCGTTATACCAATGCAAAAAAAGGTGAAGATGTTCAGCTAAATCCTTTATATGTGAAAGTTTTGTCTAATCCCAGATATACGATTTATCTTTATACTCCTGAGCATCACAATTATTATCTTTCAAAATTAAACTGTCCCGAGAACTTCATTTCGCTTGGCAGGAGCGAAGATTTAGCAATGCTACAAGCTGTTTCTTTGAAAGCTATAAGAAGGGTAGCAAAAAAACGGGATAAAATAAAAATTGAAAACAGTTATCTCCCAAAAGAATTATATGGTTCAGCGCCTTTGTTTATACCTATTTCTCATCTGAAAGATAGAAATTTGAAGATGGAGAAGATTTGCTATATCCAAGAGGCTGTCTCTTATTATGAGGGTGAATATTGGGAAACAGTGGAGGGATCCCCTGACAGATTTCTCTGGCTGTTAGAGTACAAAAATACTGAAAAAGGCAATTTGCCAAGGTTATTGGGTTGAAAGTATGAACAAAATTTTAGCTAAAAGCAATCCTGAAAAAGAATTAACTGAACATACAGTTGAAGTAATTGAATATGCAGAGAAAGAGATTAACTATTTACGGTCTCTTGGGCTCGATATTAGCGCTGATATGGAACAAGCTATTAAATTGTGTTGTTTTGCCCATGATTTAGGTAAGGTTTCGAAGGTATTTCAAGAATCTTTGTCAGGTAGCAATAAATATATTCCTCATAATCTTTTATCATTAGCTTTTCTTAATAGCATCTTTAATACAATAAATTTCCCAACGAACCTTAAAAATAAAATTATCTACGCCGTTGGCTTTCACCATAAAAATTTTTTAGAACTAAATGATTTTATCAATGGATCAAAAAGAGCTGGCATAAATGGACTTGAAGATGAATTTATTGATATGGAAGACAGGCTGTCTATGCTTGTTCCTATGCAGCAATTGTTCAGGGACTATTTCAAAGCCGATGTTCAGTTCCAGATTGACTACAGCATTATTGACAAGCTAAAAGATATCATCATTCATCTTGACCCATTTGACAAAGAGCTTATATAT
>JAWAEI010000095.1:0-3209 GCA_038891475.1 Candidatus Pacearchaeota archaeon
AGGTCCAAAACCGGTTAGTGGCCTATCTTCTAGCATTCCTCTTGCTGCGACCCAACGGTTTATACGTTCTTTATTTGATTCATCAGTTCTTAAATTGACAATAGATTTCAAATGTTTCGTTAATCCTTGGCTGGCTGTATTTCCTGTATTAGAGAAAGAAAAAAATACGTCAGCTCCGAAAAATATTAAAATTCCCGCAATAATCGGTAGAGAAAATGGTATGATTACACGAGTAAATCCCCAAAATCTTAAAGACCAAAAGGTAATGATAGCCATTAAAAGCCCAAGCCAAGCTCCTCTTGTGTACGAAGTGATTAATCCTAAAAATAAAATGGTAAATGCTGTAAAAAATAATACTTTAGCCCATTTTTGGAAATTTCCATAAATAGATAATATATAGTAAAATGGAATTAAAACTGCAATAGATGCTGCATAAGCTGTGTGTTCTTTATAGAAAGGTTGCATAATATAATAAGAAGATTGCCTTGTAAATCCTCTTAATCCATGTTTTATCATAGTGAATATAACTACAAAACATATAGGTAGAAGAATGATATAAAGCCAGTTATAAAAATCCTTTTTATTGTTTTTTAGGAATAATATAGTCCAAAAGAAATAGGTTGAAGCATACCAGTAAGTGTTTAGTGTAAATTTTAAAGCTACAACAGGAAGTTCAGCAAATAATGAAGTAATACACATCCAAATAAAATAGAGAGTAAAGGCAACCGTAATAGGATGAGAAAAAATTTTTTGAAAATCTTCTTTATAAGAAGGTGATTTGATTAATAATAATAGAGAAAATCCTGCGACTATAAGGTCTGACGGTACAGTTAAAGAGGCGGTTCCTACCAGTTCGTGTAGTTGTAAACTAATTGGCATTCCTAAAAAACCTAAATACCATAAGTATTTAAAATTGATAAAGCTAAATGATATAACGATTAATGCAAGGGCAAGGAGAATGAGAAAATAATATTGATGTTGATAGCTTAAAATGGTACTTATAAGCAATATAGCACCTAAAAGAAAATAAATCAAAAGATTTTGTCTTTTCAACTTTTCAATAATTTTATAAAGCTGTATTTTAAAATTTTCCAAAAGTTTTTTGATTAATGGGTGCGAAATTACATAAGTTTATGCAAAATTCAAATCTCATCTTATCACAATGATTTAATTTATTTAGGATTCGGTTATTGTCTTTTCTATCAGACCATTACTTTTATGAATTAATTTTAGAAATTTCATCGGCTAATGTTTTAATGCTTGGTCTTTTACGAGGTTTTTTGGAGTGATAAGCAAATAAAACGGTTTGATTAGTATCAATAAGTATGGTAGAAGACATAGGTAAGATAAAATGCTCTTTATTGTTTGCAAAACCACTAATTTTATAAAAATTCTCTTTAGATTTTGTAATAGGAATATCTACTTCATAATCTTGCATAATCTTACAATCAAAATCATGGATAAAAACATACTTTTGAGAAGGCAGAAGAATTTTTTGTTGAGTTTTTTCTATATTTAGAGGGCTATCAGGAGTTATTACAACGGTTAGTATATTTTTTTCATCCATAAGAGATTGAATAGAAGCAAGATTTTTTAAAAATTTATTACAAGGTTGAGAATGAAAACCTCTATAAAAAATTAATAACACAGGCTGATTTTTATTAACTTCATATAAATTAAATTCTTCAATATTAGTTGTAACTGTGTTTATATTCTTAACTTTTTGACCTTTAGAGGGTTGAGCAAAAAGAAAACTAAATTGAAAAGAAAAAATTAAAATTTTATAAATAACGGTCATAAATTCTATCTTTTTTTAGTTGATTGACAATATCTTTTATGAACTGCTCTTGATTTTTTCTACAAATCATTAATACATCGGGAGTATCCACAACGATATAATTATCAAGCCCTTCAATAATAATCATTTTATCAGAATTTTTATTACTAATCATGTTTTGATGGGAGTTAAAAACGATGGTTTTACCTTGTATAGCATTTTGATTTTCATCTAAGGGAATATGTTCATAAAGAGAAGCCCAAGTTCCTAAATCAGACCATCCGAAAGATGCAGGATAAACAAAAACTTGTTCTGTTTTTTCCATTATTCCATAATCAATAGAAATATTAGGGCATTTTAAATAGGCATCATTTACTTGATCAGTTTCGTTTTCAGTAAATAAATCTTTTTCAATATTAGAAAAGATTTCGTGAATATCAGGTAAATAGCATTTATATTCTTTTATTAAATGCTGAACAGATGCAATAAAAATACCACTGTTCCATAAATATTCCCCTGAGCTTAAAAAATATTCAGCGATTTCAAGGCTGGGTTTTTCTGTAAAAGATTTAACTCTAAAATAAGGTTTTTCGGTCTTTTCCTCTTCAAATTGGATGTAACCATAACCAGTATCGGGTCTAGTGGGTCTAATACCTAAAGTCATAACCATTGGATACTGAAGTACTACATTAAAAGAATCTAAAACAATTTTTTGAAATAAATTTTCATCAATAATGAGGTGGTCAGAGGGACAAATTAAAACTGCGGCATTTGGATTGATTTTTTGTATCTTAAAACAACCGTAAGCAATACAAGGAGCTGTATTCCTTCCTACAGGCTCTGATAATATATTTTGAATCGGAAAATCAGGAATCTGTTCTTTTACCAAAGGTACATATTCTATATTCGTTACAATAAAAATATTTTCTGGATTTAAAAAACTGGATAACCTTTCATAAGTCATTTGAATGAGCGTTTTACCACAATTGAGTACATCAATAAATTGCTTGGGGTAAGATTGCCTACTCATAGGCCAAAAACGACTTCCAACCCCTCCTGCCATAATAAGACCAAATAAATTATCTTTTTTCATTTTGTTAGGTGGGCAAAAATAAAAAAAAATATTGAATTTACTTAATTTGTGTAATTTCTGTTGCTTGGTATAGAATGAAATAATCTTGGTATTGAATAAGAAGATATTAGATTTTTGATTATTATTAAAACGAACTTATACTTATTCTTATTTGAACTTCATGCAATATCAGATTGCATTTTATATAACTCTTAAATTCATAATTTGCCAAATTAAGTATCTTCTTCCCAATCATCTTCGCCTTTTATTATGATTTCATGAATTTCTAATATAGGACTTTTCCCTTTAAACATTTTATCAAAAGAAAAACAGATTTCATCGGCAGGAATAGGCTCTTTT
>JAWAEI010000096.1:0-3169 GCA_038891475.1 Candidatus Pacearchaeota archaeon
AGTAAGTTTAGAAACGATGATTAAAAGAAATGAACTCCTTCTAAATTTTATGAGTGGTAAGTCATATGATAAAAAAGAATTAATAAAATATTTTGGAGAAGATAGGTACGAACCAATTCTTAACTGTTTAAATAAAATGAATAGTGACCAGAGAAAAAAAGTTGTGAAAAATATAGAAAGCGACATAGACCTCTGCAATAATATGCTTAAAAAATTTGATGAATTAGAAGAAAAAGGTATTGAAAATTTCGACACAAAATTAAAAAATCTAATCGAATTAATTAGAAGGAATAAGGGAAAACCAATGCTAATTTTTTCGAGTTATATTGCTACTGTAAATTATCTTTACAAAAAATTAAGTAAGTTAAAGGAAATTAAAGAAAAGATTAACTTCATTCATGGTCTTGCTAAGAAAGATAAAGAGAAATTTGTGAATGATTTTGAAAATGGCAAATTTGATATTATCATCGCAACAGATGTGTTATCTGAGGCTGTTAATTTACCTAGAGCAAAAATAGTAATAAATTATGACTTGCCTTACAATCCTGTGAGATTAATTCAACGAGATGGAAGAGCCATCAGGATAACCAATCCTAAAAAGGTTGAGATATTTAATTTTATTCCAAAAGCTGAAATTGATAAAGAATTGGAAATTTATAAAAAGCTTAACATGCGTGTTAATAATATTTTGACATTTATTGGTTTAGATTTTGCAATGTGGGCGATTGAGGAAAATAAAATAAAACAAGTGAATGAAGAACATAGAAAAAAAGTAATTGAACTCGTTAGGGAGTATAAAGAAAAGCTATCCCAAGAATCTCCAGAAAAACTTATAAAACATCTTATTCCAACTTGGTCCAAGGAAGACGTAGTCTTAAGAAAAGCTATAGAGAAATTTTTAATAACCGAAGATTTAGTAAAGAGTATTGGAGTGTATAAAAAACCAGTGTATACTATTCTTAAATCTGAGAACGGTAAAGAATTTTTCTATTTATGTTTTCAAAGAGATAAAAAGGTTGAACAGCTTGGAGAATTACAACTAGGCTCTTTAATAAAAGCTAAACAACTTTCAGAAGATGATATAAAAAGGATTTACTCATTAGTTGAAGAATCCTTCTTGGAAAAGAAAAAGGAATTACTTTATGCTGAAATAGAAGAATCAAAAATAAGAAAGATAATACAACTCTGTAAAAAACTTAAAATAGATTACGAAAAATTACGAATAAGAGAGAAAATTTACACTGAAAGTGAATACAAATCTATTCTCAATAAATTAGAAGAATTAGAAAAAGTAGCACCTTGGGAAGAAGAGGAAAAGAAAAGGGAAGTGATAAGTTTTATTGAAAGTATGTCAATCCAATCAGTAGAAGAATTAGAAAAAGGTTATAGACTACTAGGGTTTATTAAATATGTCGCTTAAACTCGATATAGAATTCTTGAAAAATAAAGGATTTTTTAAACAACAGGAAACTGATGAGTATGGCATATTAGACCTCAAAAATAAAATGTTGTATGTTACTACTTCTGACAGAGAGTGGGTAAAAGAAGTAATTAAAGATATAACTAAAACAGATGTATCCTATGTATGGTTTTTCAATCCAAGGTCTTATGTAGTTTATGTTTATAGAAATTATGGTGAAGTAAAATGGTTCACATTCAATCCAAATTTCAAAAGAACAGACTATATAAAAAGTAAAGAAGATAAAATTAATAAATTCTCACCAGAAAATGTAGATGTTCTTTTTGACGTGAAATATATTGTTGAAAGTTTCTATAAAGAACTATGGAAAATTAGAATTAAAATGGCAGAATCTATAAAAAACCTTCAAGATGACAAAAACAAATTGTTAGCTGCTCAAAAATTTATTGATAGGTTAATTTTCACATATTTTTTAGCTCAGTTAAATGTTCTAACTATAAATATAGAAGAACGTGAGTGGAAACTTACAAAGGAGACTGTAAGAAAGTTTTTCAATTGGCTAAATGAGAAGCTTAGCGAATTTAAATTATTTTCAATATTAACGGAACTTTTTTTTGATGTTTTTGGGGAAGATGAAAATAAGAGAAATTTTATAACATTCCAGGTTGAGGATCAGAAAATAAAATTTGAGGGACCATTTTTAGATGGGACCATTTTTAGAGAGGGAGAATTAGAAGGTATAAAAGAAAGAAAAATAGAGATCACTAGTGGAATTAAAGATTTATTTAATCTTTTAAATAATTATAACTGGGTAGTTGGGGAGGTATTACCAGAAGATGAAGAAGTAATTTCTGTTTTGACTCCTGAGATCTTAGGTCACATATACGAGAAATTTATTATATCTTTAGAAAACTTTCCCGATTTAAAAAGGATTAAACTGGACCAATTAAATGTCACACAAGAAGAGTTTAGAGTAGGAAGGCAGAAAATAGGGGCTTATTATACCCCAGAAGAAATAACAACATATATTTGCAAAAATACTATTGAGCCTTACTTACTTGATAAATTAAACGGGAAATACAAAAATGTTGAAGAATTATTAAATTCATTATCTGATAGAGATAAGAAACAAGCTATAGAGATTTTGAAAAATATTAAAATTTGTGATAATGCTTGTGGTTCTGGAGCTTTTCTTGTAAAAGCAGCTGAAATTCTTTTTAGATTGAGGAAAAGTCTAGGCGAAGAAACGGAAGACTACGAAATTAAAAGGGAAATAATAACAACCAATTTGTATGGCGTAGATATAATGGAAGGTGCCATTGAAATAGCTAGACTAAGGCTTTGGTTATGGTTAATAAGTTCTTCGAATAGCAAAATAGAAATACAACCTCTACCTAATTTGGAATTTAATATAATGTGTGGAAATTCTTTAATTGGATACATAGAATTGCCACAAAAGTGGGGAGCTAAACTTTCTGATGACCCACAAAAAATAAGGAAATTGATGGAAGAGCGTGACCAGCTAATTAACAAATACAAAGAGACGCATGATTCTGAAAAAGCAAAAAAAATGAAGTCTGATATCGAAAAAATAAGCAAGGAAATTAGATTAGAGCTAAATAAGAGGCTATTTCATGAGTTAGAATCAAAAGGGATTGAGATTAAATGGGATGAATTTATTGAGCTAAAACCATTTCATTGGGGGTTTGAATTTTATGAAGTTTTTAACCCGTATAAATCTAAAGAAGA
>JAWAEI010000097.1:0-3154 GCA_038891475.1 Candidatus Pacearchaeota archaeon
TAGGATTTGATGTTAATGCCTATTATCCCTCTCATCCTGACAGGGTAGTTATAAGGAAAAATAAATTTCTTGATAGTTCTCTTCTGGAAAAAGATATATTGACTTATTATGATAAGGTTAAAAGACTGATGATTCCCTTTTTTAAAAATAGGGATGTGGCTATACAGATTTTTGCTGATGGGAATAAAACTATTCTTAAAAGGCATGTTTCACCCAAAGAAAAAAAATATATTGAAATTCGTTCAATAGCGGATTTTGATAAATTTAATACCGGAAGAGCAGTTGCCTTTTATATAGGTGAACGAACTAAAAATAACTATGCTATTATTGATACAGATCCAGGGGAGGGTGTAAATTTTATAACAATTAAAAAACTTACAGTAGAAGTAGGAAATGCTCTTAATGAACTTGATATGTTTGAGGATATAGATTATCTTTTTACAGGGAAAAGAGGTTTTCACATCTGGGCTTGGCTTAAAAGAAGTAGAGATATTGATGATATAAGAGAAGGATTGGAGGAATTTTTAAATGATTATTTTAAGGATTCGGATAAAATAACTATTACCAAGAAGCCTCGAAAAGGCCAGGTTAGAATGGATATATCAATTAATAAGGAGGCAGGACTTCATATCTGCCCTCTTTCATTACGGTTTGAAACGGGATTGGTTTCCTGGTGGGTGCCTGAAAAAAAATTAATGGAATTTGAAAAAACTAATTATACTATCGAAAGAATTCTTAAAAAAGTGAAAAAGGGAGGTTAAATATGTTCAGGACGTTATTTACTGATAGAATTTTTAAAAGGGAAGCAAAATTGACATTGCCGGATTTGGATCCGCCGAGGGTAGTGACAACTAATGTTTATTTTTGGCATCCAACCTTTGCTGAAGAAAGAATTTTGAAGGAGGTTTATAAATGGTTGGAGGACCTTAATTTACGCTTGGATCTTGGATTAAGATTGGAACGTGGCGATTATACAATTAGGGTTTACAAAGATGATAAACAACTTGCTTATT
Source organism: Candidatus Pacearchaeota archaeon (assembly GCA_038891475.1). Classification (GTDB taxonomy): domain Archaea; phylum Nanobdellota; class Nanobdellia; order Pacearchaeales; family GW2011-AR1; genus ASMP01. The sequence goes on from JAWAEI010000097.1 coordinate 1,014, forward strand.
TTAGTTATCGTGAATCTCGGCGTCATGTTTATAAACATCAAGATTTTAGAAATTTATTATCCTATATAGAACAAAAACTCGCAGAGAAGCCATTAAAAACTTTATCAAGTGACGAGGAGAGGTTTTATAAAGTATTAAGTAAAAATCTACTGATTCCGTGGGATGATCCGATGGCTAGAGAAGTGCTAATTCGGAAATGGGATTTTTTTGTTTCTCCCCTTGTATCCAAACTTAAATTTCGAAATGAAGATGAAATTAAAGAATTTTTAGATACGATTGCAATCGAAAAATTAAATATCGCGGATTTGAATGATTTATTGAATTATATTAATATACGGAATATAACATCTTTTAAAAAGTTTACCTTTGTTATTTATAGAGAATTCCGAGAATTATTCCCGGTTGAATTATTAGCGGAATTGGAAAAAGTCATAAAAGAGAAAAACTTGTATCCGGAGGATGTTAAAACTTGGTTTGAGGAAAAAGGTGAATTAAAGAAGCATCCGGAGGTTTATAAAATTTTTGTTGAGTTTTTGAAAAATTTAAAGGGAGAATCTGATTTTGAAGTTTGGTTGGATGTTCTTACTTATAATCCGGCTGATTTGGAGTTTATTAAGGAGGTGTTTGGTTTTGATTGGTCTCGTTTATTTGATTTATTAGGAGTGTTATATAAGGAGAAAGATTTAAGGCGTCGTTTTCATCGTGCGGTTAAGATAAGAAGCAGACGGGTTATGGAGGAGGTCTATAATGAGGTTGTGGGAAAGAAACTGGTCGGTGAATTTAAATATAAAATGGATTTTGAAATTATATCTCAGTTTTTAAAGGAAAAGATTTTTTTTGTGAGGATGTTTATAGCAGGCACGCCCTTTGAATTTGCTATTGGTGTAAGGTCCGATAATGCGCTTCGTGAATTGATAAGATATGCCAATCTTGTTTTTGATAGGTTTGATATAGAACTAGATTTTTCAAGAGATTATCGTAAAATAAGGAATTTATATACCAATCTTGTCGATGGATTTGTGGATTATTATGGTATGGCGATGGTAATAGAAAATCCTCAAGGTGCTACTCTTACGGATAAGTTTTTTTGGATTGCGCCTTCGTATGACATAGAACCAGAATTTAAGGAAAAAATCGAATCTATTTATAAGGGAATGATTAATAAACCATTGGTTGATTTTATAAGAGCACTAGAAAGGGAGGGTTTGAGAGCAGAATTTTATTATAGTCGTGAACGGTCTCTTGCTTTTGCAAAGGATTATATGAGACTTTTGGTTAGAAGAATTAAGGGACTCAGAACTAAGGCTCCCAAGGTTGCTGTGGTCAAATTGATTTTAGATAAAATTAAAAGGGAGTTTTTTAATGAGAGAACAGGGATTTCTTAAGGCTATTTATTTAGTGAGTCCACATGGTAGATTATTATTTTTAGGGAAAACTCATCTAGTAAAAAAAAAGTATTTTAGGAATTTAATAGGGGTTCCACTTGTGGTTGTAGAGAATGATAAGGCATATGGAATTATTATATTGGAAGAACCCAAAAAAATTAATTATAAACAATTTTTACAAACTTTTGATAAGCATATGGTCACAAGGGAGGAAGCTGAAAGATGGTGGGGTGATCTTTCAGAGTTTTATCTTTATCCTGTCAGGATTTTATTACGATTCAGAGTCCCTGAAAAAGTTGAGGTGCCTAGGGGAGCGCAGACCTTTTTTAATGTAAAACTTAAAACCTCGCAATTACCGGATTTTTTGGTAAGGGCAATGATAGAAAACGAGGAAAAAGTGAGGACAATAATAAAGGAAATTATGGACTACGGTGAGTGGGAAAGATTTTTTGAAAAATTAACAAAAAAATTGAAAAATAAAGAAGATTAGGGTATAATAATTTATGTTTATGAAATGTTTTAATTGTGAACGAAGTGATTTTATAGATAATGAAGTAGTATGTCTTGCTTTTGGTATTGGTCCGGTCAAAATAAATTCAAAAATACCCTGTCAGGGTGTGCAATTCAGAAGTGTTTATAATATAACATTGAGGGATTTAGGATTTGATGTTAATGCCTATTATCCCTCTCATCCTGACAGGGTAGTTATAAGGAAAAATAAATTTCTTGATAGTTCTCTTCTGGAAAAAGATATAT
>JAWAEI010000098.1:0-582 GCA_038891475.1 Candidatus Pacearchaeota archaeon
GATATTTTCGGCTTTGGTAATGCTTTGTTTCAGAAAATAAATGGCGGTATCGGGGTTGAATTTTTGGAATTGAACTCCAAGATTGTAATAGATATTATACAGCGTAGTATCTGCCCCGTAGCCACTTTTGTTTTGCCATTTTTTTAGTTCGGTGAAAAGGGAGTCAATTTTGTTTTGTTGAGCGGAAAGGGAAGAGGAAAGAAGGGAGAAAAGAATGAAGAATATTTTAATGCGTTTTTTCACTGAAAAATATTTTAGGTGAATTCAAGTCACAAATGCAACTTTTTGATGGTTCAAATATAAATAAAATTTTAATCTTGGAAAAATAAATAGATGTATGAGTAAATATTTATAGAAAACTCTACTCAAACAAGCAGTTTTTAGAAAAATTGTAAGGGGATCAAAACAAGAAAAAACACTTTATACGATGAAATGTTAAAGGATATAGAGGAGGGTGTATGAATCTTTTGGGAAGTTGATTATCTTTGGTATAACTTAAAGAAGAAATTAAGTTGCAGAAAAACAGAGAGCGTTTGATGGAGAGATGTGCGTATAGCACTCTATTGGTGAGAGATAACCCAA
>JAWAEI010000098.1:592-3152 GCA_038891475.1 Candidatus Pacearchaeota archaeon
AATCTTTTTCTTGGTCTGTTATTAAGTTTGTCTTGCACTTCTTGTATCTGTTCATCAGTGATATTTTCAAAAGATAATTTCTTCGGAAAGTATTGTCTAATGAGCCCATTTAGATTTTCATTTGCTCCTCTTTGCCATGACTGATAAGGTTTTGCAAAATATATTTCTACACCTAATCTTTGACTTATCTTTTCATGTGCAGCAAATTCTTTTCCGTTATCTACTGTAATAGTATGTAAATACTCTTTTATTGGTGAAAGTGTGTGTATTACTTTTTCTGATAGTATATGGGCATTTTTACCCGGTAATTTACTTATCCATACCATTCCCGTTGCTCTATCATTGATGGTAAGCAAACAACCTTTGTGATTTTTTCCTATTATCGTATCCATCTCTAAATCTCCAAATCGTTTTTTGAATTCTACCTCTTTAGGCCTTAAATCTATATCCTTTCTATTTTTGATAATGCCTCTATTATCGGTTTTATTCCCTCTTTTTTTATACTTTTTACCTTGCCTTCGCAAGTGCTTGTATAAACTACCTCCTTTCTTTTTATCTTCCCATATATGTTGATATATCCGTTCATGGCTTACTGTAGGACGCCCTTCTTTCTTGAGCCGATTTGCAATCTGCTCTGGACTATAATCTTTCGCTAATAATTCCTCTACAACGGCTTTGATTTCTTCTGTAAAATATCGCTTTTTAGGTTTATTTCTCATTCGTGTTTCATACTTTCGTTGTGCTAAATCAGATCTATATTCTCCTGTCCGTTTATCACAATTTCGCTTTAACTCTCTACTAATTACCGATTTGTCTTTACCAATAGCTTCTGCTATTTCTTTGAGTGAATAATTTTTTGTTCTCATTACACTTATTGCGTATCTTTGCTCTTTGGTGAGATGTTTCATTTTGCAACTTTTTTAGGAAGGAAAGGGACAAAAATAATATCTCTCCATCAGGGTAAAGAGGAGAAAGAATATTTTCTTTCTCCCTTTCCTTGAAAAATATAATTTTTTTACTCCAAAAGTTGCATTTATTAGTTGAATTTAGTTCATCTCTTTTAGGCCCCTGATATTTATTGGACAATAATATTACATAGATTGTGATAGAATAAAAGTAAAGAAAGGGGTTCAAAAAAATGAATAGAAATAAATACTCAAAGGAATTAAAGGAGCAAATTCTAAAAGAAGTAAAAGATACAGGCAATATTGCATTGGTAGCAAGAAACCATGGTATAAGCTATCAAACAGTAGTTGGTTGGGTAAGATCAGAAAGAAAAGCACCAGAGAATAAATTAAAAAAAGAATTTAAAGCACTTGAAGCTAAAGTTAAAGATTTAACACTTGAAAATGAGATTTTAAAAGAGCTTCTAAAAAAAACAAACCAAATCTGGCTATCCAAAGAGCCGTCTGTATAAAGTTTATAGCTAGAAAATATGCAATTACAAAGGTAACAAAAATGGCAAGAGTTGCAAAATCAAGCTGGTATTTTAAAGCAAAAGATAGCCGTGAAGATAGACGCCACAAAAACCAAGGAAGACCAATTTTAGGTTACACGGTTAATAGAGATGGGACGATAGTTTTTGATCGTACTATTGCTTTGCTATTAAGGCAATATAGAGCAAGACTAGAATACGCAAATGGCGGGGGTTATAGAAAGCTTACAAAGCTTTTAAGACGAGATCATGGAATTTACGTAAACAAAAAGAAAATTTATCGCATATGCAAGGAAGAAGGGATTTTATTAGAAAAACGCTCTAAAAGAACAGTTTTAAGTAAAAGCACACGTTTTATAGCACAAAATAGAGTTGTAACACGACCAAATCAAGCGTGGCAGTTTGATATAAAATATGGGTACATTGATGGGGAAACAGGATGTTTTTATGGAGCGAAGCGAACATAGAGAAGATTTTTCTTTATACTTGCATTTATTGATGTTTTTACAAGAAAGGTAGTAGGTGTGCATGTAGGTTTAAGATGTCAAAAAGGTGATCTTAAGAATGTACTTGCTTTAGCATTAGAAAGAGAAGGAGTAAAAGCAGAAGATGGATTGGTTATTCGATCAGATAATGGGCCACAGATGACAGCAAAAGAATTTAATAAGTGGCTTATGAGTCTTGAAGAGAAACTATCGCACGAATTTATACCAATACGTACACCCAACAAGAATGCTTATATTGAATCGTTTTTTTCGATTTTAGAGTTAGAGTTTTTAAGAGTTAGTTATTTTAGAACGTTTGCAGATGCTTACGAGAAAACTCACAAGTGGATTAAGTTTTACAACACAGAAAGGATTCATGGTTCAATCGGTGATATCACCCCCGCTGAAGCCATGAATAAATATAAACGGGGTGAAGCATTAAACATTGAAACAATATCTATGTAAATTTATTGTCCAAAATAAGGGGGTTGACGGGATAAAAACTAATTTAGAATATTCTGAAAATAAGAATACTTTGTGGGTTGGTGTATGTAATTCCTTTTATGATGATAGTAAATATTACAACGTAGGGCTATTAATTTTAAATGATCAAACATGGCGAGGAAGTTCAATTGATTCA
>JAWAEI010000099.1:0-3146 GCA_038891475.1 Candidatus Pacearchaeota archaeon
CAATTTACCAATGTAGGAGAAAATGATGTGGTTTATCCTATAGGAAAGATTGCAATCAATCCAGGAATTTATGCGTATACTTGGATTCAAGAAAGTGCTGGAAAATTTTATACATGGATTTCCGTTTTTAATGAACAGACTGTCAAAGTTTTGAATACTTATAATTTAACCAAGCAGGCTAATACGAATAATTTTAAGTTTAAACCTGACAAAATGCAAAATTCACAGATTGGTTTGATTATAGAAACCTCAACTGGTAAATGGAAGTATGGATATAACAAAGCAACGAATTCATGGAGTTTAACAAAATAAATTGATTAACCGTTTTAAAATGTAAGAGAAAATAGAAAATAAAAAAGATTAGCAATTGGTTTGATTGTAATATTTTTAAAGCATAATAAGAAAAGAACATTCAAATAAAGTAAAAATGCATCGTAAATTAATGCCTATTAGTAAAATTTATGATTAAAAAACTTTGATAAATAAACGCTAATTTATAATTCTAACTGCTGTGCTAGAAAATAAAATTTTAAGTGATAAGGATTATTTTCAAAGAACTTTTCAAAAGAATCTTCCCTACAAACCTCTATTTGTTAAAATCAAATTGACGGGAAATTGTAATTTACGTTGCAAGATGTGCAATCACTGGCGGACAAGAGTAAGTGATATGCCATTAGTATTTTATCAAAAAATAATTTCTGAATTAGCGGAATTAGGCTGTAAGCGAATTCATTTATCGGGAGGAGAACCTCTTGTTTATCCCCAAATTATCCAACTAATGGAATATATCCGTAAAAAAAATATTAAACTTACTATGACAACCAATGGAACGCTTATCAATGAAAAAATTGCAAAAAAAATTGGGGAGTTACAAGTCTCTAATATCAATATTTCATTAGATAGCCCTATTGCAACCGTTCATAACGAAATAAGAGGCATAAAAAATGCTTTTTCTCGCACATTTAAAGGAATAGAATTGCTAAAAAAATATCATCAAGCAAAACTTCAAATCAATATGGTAGTTAATCCTTTAAATTATTTATCTGTTTTGGAACTTCCCGATTTAGCTTATAATTTAGGAGCACATAATATTTGTTTAATTCCCATAAAAATTAGAACTTCTGATATACAATATTTTCAATTAGAACAACTTATAGAATATAACGAAAAAATTGCTCCTCTTGCTTATGCAAAAAGTTTAATGTATAATTTGATAGAAGATTATAAGCAAATTTATATTTTTGGAGTAAGTATAACTGAACTTCAAGAAAGTTGTAAAGGAAATTATGCACAAGGATACTATGATACCCATCCTTGTTTAGCATTATGGACCCATGCTTTGATTGACCATGAAGGGAGAGTAAGCGCTTGTTGTTATACAGTCAATAACCCTATTATTGGTGACCTAAAAACTCATTCGTTCTATGAAATTTGGACAAGTACTAACTATCAAAAATTAAGAAATCAATTACATGCCCCTTTGAAAGATTGTAAAGGATGTACTATGTTTATTCTTAAAAATAAAAAACTTATGAAAATCCTAACCAATAAAGAATAACCTTTTAATGAATATCTTGAGGTTTCAAACATTGATTATTTCTGTAAAACCAGATACACAATAAGAGAAAACATATCAAACTGAAAATAAACATTATATAAAACCAATGAGGGAAATGATGATAATACATTACATTCAGATTGAGCAAAACTAAAACTAATCTTAAATATTCAATATTAGATACCCATTTTTTATTTTCAAAAATACCACCACAAATAATTCCCGTAATAAGAATAAGAATTGCATTAGATATTCTGAAAAACCAACTTAATTCTTCATAGTACCATATAAAAGCACAAAGTGCAATAACGCTTAACGAAAATTGAACCAAAACATAGTTTTGAAAAACTTTTGGAAATTTTGTATCAAAAACTGTTTTTTTAAGATTTACTGTATATTCAGGAATTGAATTAGTGATAGGATCCCATCCAGGTTTTGCAAAAAAGACTTTAATTTTTAGCCATAAATTAGGAGCTTTTTGAATTTTCTCCCACATTTCTTGGTAATAATGCCAATTTGCCCATGCAGGATTCCAACTATTAATATTTTGCGTAATTCCATATTTTACTTCTTCTTTTTCTTCCTCAAAAGTACCAAATAATCTATCCCATATGATTAACACCCCCCCATGATTTTTATCAATATATTGAGGATTTACTCCATGATGTACGCGATGATGTGAAGGAGTATTTAACCAAAATTCTATCCATGGATGTAATTTCCCAATAGCTTTTGTATGTATCCAAAACTGATACAATGTATGTAGGGAAGCCGCTAAAATAAACGTCTGAGGATGGAAACCTATAATTGGAATAGGTAAAAAAATAAAAAAAGCTATTAAATTATGAATCCATGATTGCCTTAATGCAACACTTAAATTGTATTCTTCTGATGAATGATGTACTACATGAGCACCCCATAAAAAATTTACTTCATGAGACCATCGATGAGCCCAATAAAACAAAAAGTCAAAAAGTAATATACATATCAAAAAATTATACCATGTATCATCTAACTGAAAGATTGCAAATTTATTCAACGTATAAGCATAAGACCATAACAAAATGGCTTTAATGAACAAACTAAATACTTGATTTCCAATTCCTATATTCAAATTCGTAATCGCATCATTCAAACGATACCATTTTTGATTCTTTCTTTTTTGAAACCAAAGCTCTATTCCTATCGCAATTAGAAAAAATGGAATAGCTACTAAAATAGGCAAATTAGGATTCATTTTTTTTCTTACAAAGATAAATTGAAAAATTTGTAATTTCAAAAAATAATGAAAAAAAAATTGCTAAAAAATAAGTTTTTTAGTTTATAATATATTGAAAATCAATTAATTAAAATTCTCACATCATTTTAACTATAACATTTCCTATCTAAATTTTTTACTATTTCAAAAAGTTTTATATATTTGTGAAAATATTCAGTCCTAGATGAAACAATTATTAAAATTTTTTTTTTAGTTATCAAATATTGGTTCTTTTATAAGATTACTTTTGCACAGTTGCCCACTAATTGTTTTAAAGTTGTTCACGGCATAGATACTTTAGCATTTCCTTGGACAGGAGGGTTTGATAAT
>JAWAEI010000100.1:0-3131 GCA_038891475.1 Candidatus Pacearchaeota archaeon
TTTTTTATAAGTTTCTTGAAAATATTACAAGACTTGATGCAGACAACATAAAAAATATTCTTGAAACCTTTGAGACAGAGAGGACTATCTTTAAAAAGATACTTGATATTCTTGATGATGCATTTATTGTGATGGATAGTGAAAAAATTTTTTATATGAATCATAAAGCAAAGATACTATTGATTACTCCAAATATAAAATTACCAGTTTCTTTTGAAGATGCTTATAGATTTTTTGGGAACAAAACCTTATATGATTTTTTAAGTATTATAAAAAACAAAGAAGGTTATGAGAAAACAGAATTGATAGAACATGGAAAAGAAGATAGATTTTATGAAATTGAAAAATTTTTTTTGGAAGATATTTATTTCATTATCAAAATAAAGGATATGACAGAAACAAAAAAAATAGAATTACAACTCAAGAATATAGAATCTATATCGGCATTAAATACCCTTGCAGCAGGTGTGGCTCATGAAATTAAAAATCCACTTACAGCTATAGATTTGCACACTCAAATAATACTCAAAAGAATTAAAAATGGTCTTAAAGTTCCAGATGAAGTAATTGAATATATTAAAACTATAGATGAAGAACAAAAAAGACTTGGGAAAATTGTTAATGATTTTCTTATTACAAGCAGGAAAAGAGAACTCAAACTTTCACTGGAGTCGATAAATTCTATATTAGATGAAGTTATTGAATTATTAAAGCCAGAACTTGAAGAAAATTCAATAGAAATTATAAAAGAATATGAAGAAATACCAGATATCTTTGTTGATAAAGATTACCTTAAACAGGCAATTATCAATATTTTCAAAAATTCAATAGAAGCATTACAAGTAAAGCAAACCAAGAAAAATATACAGATAAAGACATTTTATGACAAAAATACTGATTCTATAGGCATAAAAATAACTGATAATGGAATAGGTATTGAACAAGAAAAATTACAGAAAATATTTGAGCCATACTATACTACAAAGGATTACGGGACTGGGCTTGGTTTGACAATAGTTTATAAGGTTATAAAAGAGCATGGTGGTGATATAAAAGTAGAAAGCCAGAAAGACAAATGGACATCCTTTACAATATACATTCCAATTACCAGAGGAGCAAAGCTTATAAAATCCTACTAAAAGTAGGATTAAAATCAACCTAAAGTAGGATAAAATACTAACCAAAAGTTTATTCCATTTTTATTAAAGTTAAAGTAATATTTATACAATAAGTTAAAGGAGGTGCCTATGAAAGGCTTTTTGAAAAGATTTTTATTTTTTCAGTTTGTATTGTTAATGATAACCTACTCCTGTTCTTTTACCCCAGAGTTACAAATTTCGGCAGAGAAGGAATCTTCGGTATTAACAAAACCTACTTATCCAGCTAATTCTTGGGTTGCAAAATACGGAAGGTTGTCTGTGAGTGGTAATAAGATAGTGGATAAGAATGGAAATCCAGTTCAACTTCGTGGCATGAGTCTCTTCTGGAGTAATCCAAATTGGGGTGGAGAAAAATTTTATAATTCTTCTGTAGTAAATAATCTTGCCGACACCTGGAATGCAAATATCATAAGAGCCGCTATGGGTGTGGAAAATGGAGGATACTTAACTACTCCAACCACTGAAAAACAAAAAGTTCAGACTGTTGTTGATGCAGCTACAGCCAAGGGAATTTACGTAATAATTGACTGGCACGCACACGATGTTCATACAACTGAAGCTGTGTCATTTTTCAGTGAAATGGCACAACTTTATAAAGACTATGATAATGTCATCTTTGAAATCTACAATGAACCAGATTATGAAAGCTGGGCAACTGTTAAACAGTATGCCTTGCAGGTTATACAGGCTATAAGAAGTAAAGGAGCAAATCAGCTTATTGTAGTAGGGACACCTACATGGTCGCAGGATGTTGATATAGCCGCAAATGACCCTATAACTGGCTATTCAAACATAGCTTATACACTTCATTTCTATGCTGGGACACACAAGCAATTTTTGAGAGACAAAGCTGTAACTGCTATGAACAAAGGGCTTGCTTTGTTTGTAACCGAATGGGGAACCTGTGATGCAAGTGGTAATGGTGGGCTTGATTTAACTGAATCGCAGGTCTGGATTAACTTTATGGATCAGTATAAGTTATCATGGTGCAACTGGTCTTTAAATGATAAAGCTGAAACAGCATCAGCATTAGTTCCTGGTGCAAGCACAACAGGGCCATGGCCAGATTCTCAACTTACTCCATCAGGGAAATTTGTTAAGCAAAAGATTATTGCAAATGTTAAATAAACTACTTTAAGGGCATTGCACTAATGTGCAATGCCCTTAATTTTTTAAAAAAATTTTAAAAATTTGATTTTTAATTCATAAAAAAATATAATAATTGAGGAGGAATATATGACAAAATTATCCCTTCTCGGAGCCCTTTTAATAATTGTTTCTGTTGCTATGATTGGCTTTATCAATCAAAGTTTTAAGATTGATAAATTTAAAAAAGAAGGTGTGGAAGGCAAAGCAAGAATAATTAAAAAATACAAAACAGAAAAATCAAAAAGATGGGGAAATCCAACTATAAATACTACATCAGGTCGATATTCCTATATAAGAAAGACAGATTATTACTATGATGTGATTTTATTCAAATATGAGGAAGTAGCTCAATCAAAACCATCAAGGTTCAAACTACCAAATATTTCAGCCTTGAAAGGAAGTTTTACCACTACAATTCCAGTTGACAAATCAATATATGACAAATATGAAGTCGGAGAAGAAATAGAAATAGTTTATTTAAAAGATAATTCTGTAATTTCAAAAACAATGCTTAACTCTTTGCTATATATAAATCCATTAGTGGGAATTATAATAACAATTATTATGTTTGTTTCTGGAGTCTTGTTAGTTATTTTAAAAAAATAAATTTATTAGATAGGAGATAAATATGAAAAGAATGTCGATGTTAATAACATTTGTGTTAATTTTCTCGTTCTCATGTGCTAAAAAGTTAACTGAACAAGATGTAAAAAAATACATCTATTCAAAATACTCAAATGTTAGTAAAGAAGATATTAAAATCGAAAAAATTGATAACTTTTACTTCGTTTATACCACTGAAAATCTCAAATTAGATTTATA
>JAWAEI010000101.1:0-3113 GCA_038891475.1 Candidatus Pacearchaeota archaeon
CCTCATTGCACGTAAACGTTTAGAAATATGTATTATAACTTTTGATAGTAAAGTAAAATGTGTACAAGAACCTGATTTAGTGGATTTTTTTACTATGCCTAACCTTCAAGCAGGAGGTACAACAAAATTGGTAGATGGCGTTCGTGCAGCAATAAAAAAAGTTGAAGAACGTAAAAACTTTTATAAGCAAAACGGAATTAACTATTATAGACCGTTTATTATTTTAATGACTGATGGAGAACCTGATTATGATCAAGATATTAATGGATTAGCCCGAGAAATCAGGCAAGGAGCTGATGATAAAAGATTTACATTCTGGGCAATAGGTTCAGAAGGATATAATCACCAAAAATTGGCGTCTATTTGCTATCCATATCCACCCAAATCCCTAAATGGATTGAAGTATGTTGAATTTTTTCAATGGTTAAGCGCTTCATTAACTATGGTTAGCAAATCTAGTATGGATCAAAAACTAACACCACCACCTACCTCTTCATGGGAACTTGATGATTTATCTAGTAATCCATCTCAGAAAATTATCTAATGCAAATTCAAAACTGGTTATTTATTGGTGCAAGCGTGCAAGGCAGCTATCATTTAGCTAATAATATACCGTGTCAAGATGCACATTTTTATAGATACTATAAAGAAAATAACTTTTGGATTTGCGTAATCTCTGACGGAGCAGGTTCCTGTGAGTTTTCTCATATCGGCTCAGGAAAAGTAGTAGAACTATCGTTAGAACATTTTTCAGAAATTTTAAAAATCAAAATTGATGAATGGTTAAAGGATTCATCTACTATAAGTAATGAAGTTTGGCATGAAATATCAAAAAATACATTCCAAAAAGTTTATGAAGATTTAAAAAAATTTGCTAATGAGGAAGGATATGATTTAAAATCATTAAGTGCCACAGTAATTTTAATCATTGTAACTTCATTAGGTTTATTGGTTACTCATATAGGTGATGGGCGTGCGGGATACAGAAACGAAAATGGTGAGTGGAAAAGTATGATTACTCCTTTTAAAGGTGAGTTTGCAAATGAAACAGTTTTTATTACTTCTCCTATATGGGATAAAGATAAATTAGATTTATACATTGAAAGTCAGATAATTACCGAACCATCGGATGCAATAGTTTTATTATCTGATGGTTGTGAAAATATCTGTTTTGAAACAGTAGTTTTTAATGAAAAACATAAATCTTATGAACATATCAACAAACCATTTAAAGAATATTTAGATCCTATGGTTGAAACCATAAAAACTTTATATAATCAAGGAAAATCCTTAGAAGAGATTAATCGTCTTTGGGAAGAATACCTAATAAACGGTACAGAAGAACTCGCGTTAGAACCTGATGATAAAACTTTAATTATTGGTGTGAAAGTATGATTTATCAGTTATCCAATAGAAATATAATTGAATTAAAACAGAACCCTTTAGGAAAGGGTGGTGAAGGTGAAGTATATGAAATTACAAATCCACCAAATTATCATTCAAAAGTAGCTAAAATATTTTTCAAAGATAAGCGAACACAAGAAAGAAAACAAAAACTTGAATATCTTATCCATAATCCTCCTCAAATTGAAGATAATGGACATATCTTTTTAATATGGCCTTTAGAACTTATTTATGAAAATAATGACTTTGTAGGATTTGTAATGCCAAAAGCAGAAGGTATTGATTTAGAAGTTTTAGGAGATGATAGTTTTTTACAATATCCTGAATATCAAAATTTAGGTTGGGAAAAATTTGCATTTTCTAATCCAAATTTTATGATTATTAGACTTCAAATCGCCTATAATGTTTGCGCAGCAGTAGCAGCTGTTCATGCTAAAAAGGAGTACGTTTTGGTGGATTTAAAACCTACTAATATTAAAATTAATCAACAAGGATTAATTAGTATAATAGACCTTGATAGTATTCAAGTAGTTAAAAATGGAAGATTATTATACTCATCGAAAGTAGCTACTCCTGAGTATTCACCTCCTGAAGCTAATAATACAAATGTAAAAAAAGAGAGTTGGGATAGATTCAGTCTTGCAGTAATACTATATAGAATTTTAGTAGGTATTCACCCTTTTTCTGGTACTTTGAAACCTCCTCATGATAATTTAACGCTTTTTCAAGATTTAATTCAAAAAGGGTTTTATCCCCATGGAAAAAATAAAGATAAATTTGAAAAAATTCATGATGCACATTATTTATTACAAAGATACTCTCCTGAAATAAATGAAATGTTCAAAAAAGTTTTTGATGATTATTTATTTCAGCCTGACCAAAGACCGTCTGCAAAAGAATGGGCAAATGTACTTACTATAAAACCAGAAATCAATAGTTTTCAAGCAGATAAAAATTTTGTTTTATATAACGATTTTGTAAAATTAAGTTGGAAGGTAAAAAATGTGTCTAAATTAGAACTTTTTACAAATAATGTTAAAAATGATGTTACAGGATTAGATAGTATTGATGTTACAATTAATCAGCCTACTAAATTTATTTTAAGAGCTGAGAATAATTTTGGAACTACAATTAGCCAACCCGTAAATGTGGGATTTTTAAATATCAAAGTACCTAATTCAATATTTGTTCCCACACCTAATAATATAAAATTAAGTACACACATCCCAAATATAAAAGGATTAAAGCAATTACCATCAATAAATTTTCCAAGTTTTAATACACCAAGAACTAACATAAATCCTAATTTATTACTAAAAAATAAATATTCATTTGAATTAAGAGCAAATGGCAAAAGAAGTATGTTACAACGATTAAAAGATAATTATTTGTGGACAAAAACTTTGCTTGATAATTCAAATTACCAATTAAGTTTTCAAGAATTTATATCATACAAAATTTATCAATGGGCTTTACAAATATATTCCTTTATCCAAAATTTAAGAAATAAAAGAAATGATAAGAATTAAAGAATTTTTTTGGTTTTTAGCAGGTGCAGAAGTATTTATATTAAAAGATTGTCCAACCGCTCAAAATAAATTTTTAAGAACAGGAATAATTATATTTTTAATTGGTATAATATCAGGAATTTCTGCTGGATATGCAGTTTATGGCTCCTTTGATGGAAATATATGGGCATCACTTTTAGT
>JAWAEI010000102.1:0-3102 GCA_038891475.1 Candidatus Pacearchaeota archaeon
CAATTTTTACAATTTAAATCTTTTCATTTTTGTTAACTTTGAAAACTTTTCAAGCGTTATCATTACTGTTATTCGTCGTTGTGCGAATTCCTATCTATATCCTTAATCTGATCTATCGTGAGTGTTTCCTGTCCACTCTCCAACATTTTAATTTCGGGTATTGAAGCACCTACTATCCCCTTTATTGAACCGTAAAAGCTAATCGCATTGGTTAATATTTTCTCAAGTTGCTTTTCTCTCTCTTTCCAAATTTTCTGCATTTTAAGTTTTTCTTCCTGATAACTCTTTTGTAATGAAACAAACCCCTCAACAATCGCACCAAAAGTTCCTTTAAATTCTTGGCTTGTTAGATAATTGTAAAGCATCTCCTTTTTAGTTCCTCTCCCTTGTTGAGTTATAAATATTGAATGCACGTTAATTAACCAATGTCTAAGAACAAGCGAAAATGCTTTTACTTCCAAAAATGAGCAAATCCAAACGCCATCTTTAAAGAAAAACCTTGTCTCACCTTCAGGCATAGTTTCGGTCACCAGTACTAAAATGTCGGCTTTTACATCTAAATTATCATCCCTGAGTTTTTGCAGCCAGCTATAGTCAAAATTTTTCGTCCGTTTACTTTCATAATAGATTTTACCGCATTCTACTCCTTGATTTGTCCTTATAATTTGTAAAAGGTCAGCTCCGCGCTGCCCTTTCTTAATTTCCAAAATCTCGTCAGTCGGATATAATGACTTTAGAATGTTCTGAATCTCTATCTCCTGGATATCACCCTTTAGTTGGACCGATCCCTGTTCGGCTTTTCTTTTTGCCTCTTCAAGTTGCGCTTTTAAATCCTCTATTATTTTCTCTTTTTCTTTGAATCGTAACATATTAGATTCTTCTAATTGCCTTTGAATCTTTATTTTTTCATCTTTTAGTTTTTCTGAAAAATTTTTTTCCATCTCAAGCATAATTTTCTCCCGCAGCTCCTCTTGTTCTCGTTTAAGTCTCTCGTTTTCAGCCATCACTCTATTAAGTTCTTTAACTTGTTCTGATTTCATAGCAAGTTCTTTTTTCAATTCCTTCACCTGTTCAGATATTTCATCTTCGATTTTCTGGCGTAATGTCTTCTCAACTTTTGCTTTCTCAATTTTAAGTTTCTCATTGACTTCCTTGATAACAAGTTCTTTAAATTCTTCTTTTTTCTTTTCAAGATCCGACTTTTCATCTTGTAATTTTTGTAGCTTTAGTTGCAATTCTTTTTCTTTTTTTAATGTTCTTTCTTCATATTCTTTTCTTATTTGCTCTTCAAGTTGAGAGAAGAGGACTTCGTTCACATTAATTTCTGTTCCGCATTTAGGACAGATAATAAAATTCTTATTTTCCATAATAAGCCCCCTTGATTTAAATTATTTCATGCGCATAATAAACATTTAACGGCTGAGGACAAACATAGTGCGAGGTGAGAGCATTAGTCCGGACTATATATCTGCTATTATTCAAGTGTGTTAATACCGAGCAATCCGAAGGATTATGGGAGTTCCGAACATCGTTCATGAGCTTCCTTCTATTATTTTCACCCATTCATGAGATTTTATCTTTTCTATTTGTGCTTGGATTTCTTTATCTTTAGATAGTTTTTGATAAACTTCCTGGATTGTTGCGAGATTTTCTCTCTCTAATTTTACAAGCTCCTTTTCTTCTTTTTCTGTCAAATTACCTTCAAGCTGCTTTTTCCAGTAAAGTTCAGCCCAGCGGTCGTAGTTTATGGGTTTCAAGTATCTTAAGACAAGTTCTAGAAGGTATTCTTTTTGTTCTGGATATAAACCATCTTTGTAGAATTTTTCTTTGAAGTAAAGTTCAAACACCTCTACATTTAAAAGACAAATAAAAAATTGTTGATAGATGCCATCCTCAACATTTAACCTAAACAATGCTGTAGAAAATAAAATGTAGTCAACTATCAATGATAAACCACTTAGAATTAATTCTTGTGGATTTAAAATAAATAAATCAAACAACTCATATGGCTTCACATTATAAGTGAGGGAGTAAACTTTAAACTGCCAGTCAAGTAAATTAGAATTGATTAATGCAAGAAAAAATTTATTAAAAATAACGTCTCTATTTTTTAAAATAATAATCCTTACTCCATTTGTTAAAATCTCATTACCCGAATGAATCATAAAATGTAATTTCTTTTTCTCACCACGGTTAGCCATTTGTCTTCCAATAATTTTAGGATTTATATCCATCAACTGCCCAATATTTTCAACATTAAATATAGAATCACGAACCTTCCTTTTTCTAAATTTAACTCCATTTTTTATCCATCTTTTTTCTTCTTCTCGTGGAATCAAATCTACAAACCAATCTTTTATATGATTGCTCGCAATAGCAAGTTCGCCTGTGGGTTTTGAAGATAGATACTTTTTATCATTAGTTTCATGCAACTTCCCCTCTAATATAAATCCTAAACTTTCCCCATTATAATATTCCCCGAATGGCTTGAACCTTTCTCTCATGAACCCTAAAATTGATTTTTCATATTCTGCTTTTTGAAATAATGGCAAGCGGCCTAAAATTGAGGTTTTGAATACATAACTTTTCTCAAGTTTATAAAAGTTAATATTACAAAGATTTCTAACGTCTTCTGATGAAATATATGAACTTACTCTTAATTCAAAGTTCGATTGAGTTCTATTTTTTTTCAAAATAAAAATTGAAACCTCGTAATTAATAGCACCTGAAAACAACTTAACTGTAGTTTCAAGAGGGAAATGTAAAATCTTTAAAATAAAAAAGTTATAAAACTCCTTTCTCAAATCATAACTATCAGCATCACCCCAGAACATAATAGGCATCAAAAATGAAAAGTACCCTTTTCCATCACATGTTAGAGTTAAACTACGTTTTAAAAATATTTTATAAAAGTCAACATTGGTACCTATATTTTGATATAAAGATTTATATACGCTGGACAAGAAAAACTTTTCTTCTTCTTGCAATTTCATATTTTTAATCTTTCCGTATGGTGGATTTCCTACTACCACATCAAACCCACCTTTCTCCAGAAACACCTCCGGAAATTCAAAAATCCAGTGGAATGGGGAGAGAGTTGTT
>JAWAEI010000103.1:0-3090 GCA_038891475.1 Candidatus Pacearchaeota archaeon
AGGTGCAATAATAACACCCGCAAGCAATTCCCCGAGTAATGATGGAATTTTAATATATTTTGCACATAAAAATCCAAGAAGTTTTGCGGATAGCAGAACTATTGCTATTTGCAAAAGAATATGTGATATTTCAATTTTTTGCATAGGAAGGGGATTTTACATATAAAAACGAAAAATTCCATTTTTATCTGTCTTAATATTTATGCCCTGCTGAAATAATTACTTATTTTGAACGCAAAAGTGCCATATGAAGTATGGTTTTACTATATATATTTGTTCATCAGAGCAATTTAAATATACATGCAATTTGCTTCTGCGAACTGTTGGCTTTCCCACGCCTGTTTTTGACATTGTATTTTTTAAAAGTATAATCTCTCCTTCAGGTATGGTAAATGAACAACAAAATATATGAGCGAAGGTTTGCTGTAATCTTTATCGCAATTATAGTTTTTATCACAAATTCTATAACTTTTTATGTTGTAAAAGTGAAGCAAAAACATCTTAAAAATGAATTTAAAGATAAAATACTGGAAAAATTAGATGTCAAATATAACCTTGATATAGGTAGTGAGCAGGAGATAATTGAACTGTTTAAAAAGAGAACAAATTACCTTTTATCCTTAAAAAATAACACAGAAAATTTAAAAAAAGAGATAGAAAATTTAAGCAAAAAACTCAAAGCAAAAGAAGATTTTCTAAGACAAATTCAAGAAGAAATCGCAATGGAAAGTAAAAATATTCAAACCTCTTCAGTAAATTCAGTAAATAAGAAGGAAAACTTAAGTTATGAATCTATAGCAGCAGAATTTAAGATTGCTATTGAAAAAGAAAATATGGAAGAAGCTATGGAACTTCTAAACCAATTATTTAGTTTAGGTCCTCAGTATTTTCCACAGGTGGTGGAATATTTTAGTAAAATTGAGGCAATTTATGAAAAATACGCTGAGTTTTTAAATAAAGAAAGTGCAACAGAAGAAGAAAAGGAAAAGGCTAAAAAAATAAATGAACAGTTTTGGGGAGGAATAGATAAATTGATGAACAATGTGGAATTATTTGATGAATTTCAAGAGTGGGTTTTAAATACAAAACAATATGGTGGTAAACTTATAGATAGCACTATAACACACCTTCTGGTAGAGGGAAACCATTTGAAAGCTGAAAAATTGCACGATTATCTTAAGGAAAAAATTATAAAAAATGGCAATATTGAAGCTGGGGGAAGGAATTTTATTCATATAACTGAGATGCCGGGAGAACAAGCAAGAATGCTGCAACATTTGAAAGATACTACAACACCAATTGTTCTAAAAAAAGCCATAGCCTATGCTTTTGGAATACTGATAGCCAAAAGTAATATAGAGGAAGAATTAGAAAAGGAATTAAAAAACCTTATAAAATCCGATAATGAATTGGGGAATTGGTTTGAACAAGGTAAAAAATACGGAGAAAAAAATAACTGGATTGCAACAGAGTATAGTTTAATTCACTGGGAAAATAAAAATTCTCCAGACGAAAATGATAAGGGGAATAAGAAATAATAATGGTTAATCTTAAACAAATTGGTTGTATATTAATAATAATATTATTTTCAAATGTTATTACATATATAGTTGCCTCTATCTTTGGCTCAAGTGAGTTAGTTAATTTTCAAAATAAGATCTTTGAAAATATAACGAAAGTATCTGATACACAGTATTCAAGAGAAGATATATGGAAAGTAATAGAAAGACAGGAACAACAATTAAAGGACGCTGAAAAGAGCAACAGGGAGTATAAAGAAAAGTTACATAACCTTCAAATAATCATTGAAGAAAAAGATAAAGAAATCGACAAATCATTAAAGGAACTTATTATAAAAGGGGTAGAAAGTTATTATGGTTCTAAGAAAAATTTACAATGGGATTATACCCAAAAAAGCGTAGAAGAGTTAGTAGAAGAATTTCAAAAAGCGATAAATGAAGAAGATATATTAGTCGCAATTCAAGTATTAGGTGAATTACTCAACAGGGGAGAAAAATATTATCCTAAAATTTTAGAGTTATATTCCTTACTTGATGAGCTTCGTAAGAAATTAAATAGTAAAATTGCAGATGAAAATGTAGCGGGAAACGAGAGGAAAAAGATATCACTCTTATTAAAAAAACAATGGATATTTGAAAATAACATTAAATTG
This sequence comes from Candidatus Pacearchaeota archaeon, assembly GCA_038891475.1. Classification (GTDB taxonomy): domain Archaea; phylum Nanobdellota; class Nanobdellia; order Pacearchaeales; family GW2011-AR1; genus ASMP01. Next base: position 2,174 of record JAWAEI010000103.1, read on the forward strand.
AGAGAAACTTTTGAAAAATTTAGCGAGTGGTTTTTAGAAGCAAAACCAGATATACAAAATAGCCTTGTCAACTCTATCATACAAAAAGCCATGATGGATAAAAATAAGGTATCAAAACTATATGATTATATTAAAAACATTATATCTAAACAAAAAACAGAAACTGAAATCAAGACAAAAGGAATTGATTTAATCCAGTTAGCATTTACAGATACTAATATGATAAAAACTTTTCTTATAGATTTAAATAACCTTACAAGTGGTGAGCAAGTAAAAAATGCTATAGCATATGCTTTGGGAGTAGCAAGGCAGGTCGCTCAGAATTTTGGAGAAACACCTTTTATGAAGGAGATAGAGACCATATTAAAAGAAAATCAATATCAAATAGATATGACTATGAGTAGCACCATCAACAGTGACTTAAAAAAATATTACGAATTAGGTATGGAGGAAGCTAAAAAGAGTGGAATGTTAAGAGGGACATGGAGTATCTTATTAACCCAAAATATATCACCTACGACTGATAAATAATATTCTTCCTTTATTACTGTCCACAAATATACAGGAAAGGTTAGCGCGTTTTATAGAATAGTTTAAAGCTACTGTGATATTAATCGCACATATCCACCTCAACTTTTGGAAAGTGCATTCATAACGTTCTGTTGAATAATTGCTAATTTTGAACACAAAAGTGCTCTATCTCGTATTAGTTTGCATAAAGGGGGTACTATGTCGTATTATTTTTTATTTCACCCAAAATCCAATCACTTTTTAATATAAACATATAAAGGTTTTTAATAGTGCAAAATATATATCAAATATCAAACAGGTGATATGATAACTTAATTATATTTATAAAGATGTGTTTTCCTCTTTTATCTGGTTAGTAAAAAGCCAGTAAATCCACAATATAAGGC
>JAWAEI010000104.1:0-3089 GCA_038891475.1 Candidatus Pacearchaeota archaeon
GGAATGCCAGCAAATTCTACAAATTCACAGAAGAATTCCTACAAAAAAATATTGATACAGATTGGATAATACTTGATTTCGAACCTCCATGGAATCTATCAACGAAAGTAGCTTTTTCTAAAAACATAACAGATTTTTTTTCAGCCATAACCCAGATGAAACCACCTGAACACATATATCAGGAAGGTAAAAATAAAATAGATGAACTCATTTATATGGTTCATAGTAAGGGGAAAAAGGTTCTGTGCGTCTTTATACCATTCGTAGTTGACGACCTTGAAGACGGAGATCAGGATATATCAAAGTTTTTTGGGATATACGTTCCACCCAACTGTGATGAATACTCATTTATGCTCTACACTACAGCTCTTGAAAGTTTATCAAAAAAATTCAATATAAATGTAAACTATCCAGAGTATTTTGTATATAACTACGCAAGGGATATTTATAAAATATTCGGAGAAAAGTCATCTGTGGACATTGGGCTTGTAGGAGATGACCTTTTTGGAAATAAAGGATATCCGTCTCCTGATAAACTTAAAAGAGATATCTCTGCAGGACTTGCAGCAGAAATAAAAAAATTTCATATCTGGACACTTGATAATATGAAAACAGATGGGAAATGGGATGTAAAAAAATGGCTTGACATTGAAGAATTAAATCCAATAATACCACAAGAAGATGAAACAGTCATAAGGGTAAGAGATATAATAAAAATCCTTGATTGAGAATGTCAATAACTACAATCGTTCAGGAAATTATTAAATTAACTAAAATAGGGGATTGGAATATAATCTTTCGTAATGCAAAAGCTACTTATTCTCAAACTGTTCCGACTCATTTGGGTTATATCTCCTTTTGGTTATCACTTATGGATAATTGGCTTGACCTTATTCATCTTCTGGGCAGAAAGAATCTGTATCCTCAAAGAAGAAAAGCTGTTAGGATTTCCAGAAACATCTTTCATTATCGCTATAATACTCTTTTTGATAGCAATCAAATCAAAACTTCTTCATAGAAAAGTCTTCCTGATTAGCAGTGAAGTTTCTCTGAAGACAAAAAGATTTATAGGTTCATTTCTTGTGATACTGTTTATTTCATACAAAGTTTACAACGAAATAATGATAGAAAAATTCAAATATATAAAAGAAACAAATTATTCATCGGAACTTGAATTAATAAACAAAAAAATACACACCTCTGGAGAAATTGTATTCCCTTATATCGGATTTAAGAAACTACGAGAAATTGTAAGTAAGATAAACGGTATGAATATATTCCCAGTAAGCCAGCCATCTTACTCATATATAATGTATTGTCACGATGGAGAAAAATGGGTGTACTATAAAACAGATAGGTTCGGATTAAGAAACAACGATAAAGTTTGGGATGAAAGTGGAATTTTCCTGATCAATCAAGATATATCAAAATGCTCAAATATGAGTTTTGCTGAAGAACTGCAGAGTAAAATTGGTATAAGTGTGATAGATTTAACTAGTAGAGGAGAAAATATAATCATAAGTCTTATGAAAATTGTAGAATTTGTGCCCAAAGATAGACTACGTTTAGCTTTAATTATACTTTCAAAAGAAAGTTTTTTGAATACAAAAGAATTTTGGGATAAAAACATTTTAGAAAGATACATAAAAGAAGAAGGACAAAACATAAAAGATCTAAAGACACAGATTGATGACGCAATAAAACAATACCTCATAGATAAAATAAACAGAAAAGATATATTATCACCCATTTTCAAAGTTTATGAGAACTTGTATTCTCCATGGGTTCTAGCCGAGTTTTTGAAAACTGCATTTCCCAAAAAACAAAATATATCAAAAATAGATATAGAAATAGGTAAATTCATATTAGGCAGGATAATAAAATTTTTAGGCAAAGAAAAAAGCATATTCTTATTTATAGGAGAAGAAAGAGATAACGATCGTATGAAAGAAATAAAAGATTTTTTAAAAAGCAACGGCGCGAAAATCAAAGAGATAAAAGACATAAAAGAATTAGTAAACGAAATAAATTCCATAATATCTGGTGATACCAAATAGAAAACAATACAAAAATGAAGAAAAAACTTAATATCTCATTAATATTTTATAAATTGATCAATATCGTCAGATTATTATAGGAGGTAAAGAAGAATATGGAAGGAGCGAAAGGATTAAACAAGGTTAATCTCTTAAATTCTTTAGGTTTATTTATTTTTCTATCTTCAGCTACGCTATACAACTGTGGCGGGCCGAAAAAAATAATCTTCAATATAAATGGGCAAATACAAAAACCTCAAGACATACCAGAGGAAGAGTACCGTAGAATATCTCCCGTTATATCAAAGATAGCTGCGAACATTATTTCTGAGGTTAAAGATGAAGATGGGAACATCATTGAAAAAAAGACTACAAAAGCAAGCATAAGCGAAGGTAAAGTATCGGCACGCGTTGATTTTACTGTAGAGGACTTATCTCAAATTGTCAATATAAAGGCAGACTCTCAAAGATTAATCATATTTTCAAAAGACATATTTTCAGATAAATTCGAGAAAACAGAAGATCTTCAATATTGCCAAGAAGGAGATATCGACAAAGATGGTTACGACTATATATGTACAATAGATTTTTCAGTAACTCCTAACATTTCAGATTCAATAAGGAATTATATTGAATTCAGGGAAAGATTATCAAAAGCTGAAGAAAAACAATTTTGCTCAGTTTATATAACTGTAAGTCAGGAGATAAACAACCTTCAGGTAGAAATAAGAGAAACAGCAATATCCGATATCTCCGATGTATACAATACGTTTGTTGATAAAATAAGAAATAAAGCGAACGAGGTTTTCTCAAAGATAAAGAACAGAGATTGTTCTGAAAAGGCTTATCTTGAGACAATAAAAGATTACTTCTGCCTACCAGAAAAAATTATAAGTGAATCTAAAAAAATGATACAGACATGCGAGGCTTACACTCTTTATGATGAGGGGACTGCTCTTTTAAAGAAAGGGCAGACTACAAAAGCACTTGATAAATTTCGTGAATCAATTAGAATAAAGCCAGACTTTTCTGATTCATACATCGCAATAGGAG
>JAWAEI010000105.1:0-3088 GCA_038891475.1 Candidatus Pacearchaeota archaeon
TTTGGCAACAAAACTGGTAAAGGAGGAGAGTTAACTGGTGTAGCCAATCGTCCAAAGTGGGATCAACCCAATCCTTATGGAATGGTATTGATACCACCAGGAAGTTTTCACATGGGTCAAAATGACCAAGATGTGAACAGTTCACAAATCGCCCATAATAGACAAATAACAATTAGTGCTTTCTATATGGACGATACGGAAATATCTAATAATGAGTATAGACAGTTCGTTGATTACATGTTAACCGGTCAGGCTGCATCTGAAAATGTCAATGATCCTGCTGGTAATGGTTTAACAGTAGAAGACTCTATGATTAAGTTTTTAAAACAGTACTATGATTATACTGTTTCAGCACAGGATCTTCAAAAATTGATTTATCCTGATACGTTGGTTTGGATTAGAGACTTTACCTATGCATATAATGAACCATTAACAGAAAATTATTATTGGCATCCAGCATTTGATAATTACCCAGTAGTAGGCGTAAATTGGTATGGAGCTCAAGCATTTTGTATTTGGAGAACAATTAGATACAATAATTATAGAGATTCTCAGAAAAGACCCAAATTACCAAGATTTAGATTGCCTACAGAAGCTGAATGGGAGTATGCCGCAAGGGGAGGTTTTGAACATAAAATTTATCCATGGGAAGGTCCTTATATTAGAAACTCTAAAGGTTGTTTCTTAGCAAACTTTAAGCCAGGAAGAGGTGATTATATCGCTGATAATTTTGAATATACCTGTCCTATTAAATCTTATTGGCCTAATGATTATGGTCTATATTGTATGCCAGGTAATGTTGCTGAGTGGTGTGAAGATGATTTTGAAGAAACGGGATATACCTACGCACATGATTTGAACCCAATCTATAGAGATCCAAAACATTTAGAAAGAAGAAGAGTAATTAGAGGTGGTTCTTGGAAAGATGTAGCGTACTTTTTATCTGTTGGAACAAGAAGTTATGAATATGCCGATACTACTAAATCTTTTATTGGATTTAGATGTGTTGTTACGTTATTAGGTAGATCTGGAGCTGCAAAGCTTTAATATAAATTTTATTTAGAAAATTTGTTGTAAAGATAAAATAAAATCAATTTAAAATAAGTAAAATCAAAAGTCATATGTCAATATTAGTTGAAAAAAAGAAAGCATCATCATTTTTCTATTCAGATGGATTTAGAAAAGGAACAGCCATGTTATACGGGCTGGGAGCATCTATTGTAATTTTAGGTGCATTGTTTAAAATTTTGCACTGGCCATACGCTAATGAAATGCTAATCGTTGGGATGGGAACAGAAGCATTAATCTTCTTTGTATCTGCTTTTGAGCCTATTCCTGATTTAGATGTTCACTATGAATGGGAAAAAGTATATCCTCAACTTGCCAGTGAAGAAGCTGTTAGTGAAGATTTATCATTAGAAAATCAAGTTGTAAAAGTAACACCAATCAATACTCAGCCAGCTGAAAATCTTAATAAAAGTTTGGAAGCTATTAATAAAGCTTTTACACCCGATTTATTTGAATCTTTATCGTTATCTATAAAAGGTTTAAATTCTAATGTATCTAACTTAAGTGAAATCGCTGATGTAGCAAAAGCTTCAAAAGATTATTCTGATAGATTGAAAGCCGCATCATCTAAAATTGATGAAATGAATAAAAGCTATGCTATAACATTAGATTCAGTTTCTGCTTTAAGTAATTCTGTAAGCGTATTTGGAACCACGGTAAATAATTCCGTAAATGACATAAAAACCTATCAAGATCAAATGAAAGCTTTAACTCAAAATCTAAACAGTTTAAATGCTATCTATGAAACTGAATTTAAAGATGCTTCTGCGCACTCTAAGAGTATCAAGGAATATTATGGCAATTTAACCGCTGTAATGAACAACATTGTAGAAACCTCAAAAGAGGCTGAGGCGTTGAAACAAGAAGTTTCAGCCTTAACTTTCAACATGTCTAGGCTTAATAGAATATATGGTAGTATGTTATCTGCAATGGCGGCTGCATCAAAAGAATAGTTATTTTTGAATTATAAAAAAAGAAATTAAAATAAAATGTAAAAAATGGCCGGCAAAAAGTTAACACCAAGGCAAAAAATGATTAACATGATGTACTTGGTTCTTACAGCCTTGCTAGCTCTTCAAGTTAGTTCTGAAATCCTCCATAGTTTTGAAACTATTGGAGATTCATTAAAAACTTCTGCTGCAAAAATTGCTTCAAAGAATTTTGATCATGCAGAAGACATCAAAAAGCTAATTGAAGATGAGATTAAGCAAGGAAATAGGAAAAATGAAAAGTACATCGCCGAAGCTGAATTAATTGCTCAAAAAGCAAAGGATCAGATAGCATACATTGAGTCCCTCATTGATAGCATGTACTCAATAGGAGAAAAGGATCCAGAAACAGGTAAAATAAAAAATTTAAATGAAACAGAAAAAAATTATCGTTTCTGGATGATTGGTAAAGCTGGTGGAGAAACATCTAATGGAGGGCGAGGCGGTGGTCGTGCAAAAGAACTCCGTGATAATTTAAATGCCTATATTGACTGGGCTAATGAATGGTTAGCAAAAAACAAATCAAAAATGAAATTACCTTATATAGCAATTGATCCCAAAGATGACCCCACCATTGATAAGAAAAATCCCAAAAATAGAGAATTATTAGCTAAAACATGGGAGTATACAATTTTTCACGGAGCGCCTATCATTGCAAATGTTGCTATACTACAAATGCTTAAGAATGATGTTTTAAATGTGCAATCTGATTTGTTAGCTCATTTAGAAACATTAGTTGGGCAAGTACCGTTTAAAATAGACTCTCTGGTACTTAAAGATGCTCCTTCCGCTAATGCTGTATTAGCTGGTACTCCATTTGAGTCAGAAGTGTATGTAACTGTAATGTCTAAAGATATTAAACCACAATTTTCTGGTCCTGGTTTAAAAACTAATCCTGGGGGTACTGCTACAATAAAGATGATCGCTAATGCATCAGTAATTCCACCTAATGCATCAGAGGGATATCAAACCTATACTGTTTCAGCAAAAGTACCTAAAGCTGATGGTACTTTCCAAAATATGACATTAAC
>JAWAEI010000106.1:0-3065 GCA_038891475.1 Candidatus Pacearchaeota archaeon
TCAGTATGAAAGTAAGTGTATTAGGTGCTGGCTCTTTTGGAACAGCAATGGCAAATGTTTTAGCTGATAAAGAATATAATGTATTTCTCTATGCACGTAGAAAAGAAATTGTAGAAAGTATCAATAAAAATAATGAAAATTTTGAATATTTACCCGGAATTAAATTATCAAAAAATATTATAGCTTCTGATAGTGTAGAAGAATGTTTAAAAAATACAAATTTAATTGTTTTAGCAATACCAACACAAAATATTACTAATTTTATAAAAGAAAATTATAAATATTTTAGAGAAAATATTCCCATTCTAAGTGTTTCTAAAGGAATTGAAAATGAAACACTAAGATTAGTTTCGGAAATCCTTGAACAAGAATTACCAGAACAATATCATAAATTTTTATGTTATTTATCCGGTCCTAGTTTTGCAAAAGAAATTATAAAAAGATTTCCAACTGTAGTAAGCATTGCTTCTAAAAACGAAGAAATTGCCAAAAAAGTACAAAATTACTTTTACTCTAATTATTTTCGAACTTATTGGAATGATGATGTAATCGGAGTTGAAATTGGTGGCTCTTTAAAAAACATTATTGCTATTGCTTGCGGGATTTCTGATGGTTTACAATTAGGGCATAATACTCGTGCAGCTTTAATAACGAGAGGACTTGCTGAAATTACAAGACTTGGTGTTGCAAAAGGTGCAAATCCTATTACTTTTTTAGGATTAACTGGATTAGGAGATTTAGTTTTAACTTGCACAGGAGATTTAAGTAGAAATCGCTCGGTAGGAATCCAAATTGGACAAGGTAGAAAACTAAAAGAAATTTTAAAAGAACTTCATCAGGTTGCAGAAGGGGTAGTTACAACAAAATCTACTTACGAATTAAGTAAAAAATTGAATGTAGAAATGCCAATCACAGAAGCAGTCTACAAAATTTTATACGAAGAAGTTGCCCCAAAAGATGTAGTAAAGGAATTAATGCAAAGAAAATTAAAAAAAGAATATGAAAATTAGTGTTTTAAAAACATAGATACGTGCATAATTATAAAATTGGATAAAATGGGAATCAAGTTTTACAATCTCTAAAAAAAAGATAAAAGAAATTATATAAGATAAATTATAAATTTGACAAAAAATCTATCTGAATTATTATGTTTTCATAACGGGGGACAAATATGAAACATATTGAATTTCTATCGAAAGACAATAAAACAAAATTAGTTGGAACTTTATGGGAAACAAGTAATACAAAAAATTATGTTGTTTGGATTCATGGTTTCGCAGAACATAGACTACGATATAACGATTTTGCTCATTTTTTAAATAACAATCAAATAAATTTCTTTTGCTTTGATTTACGTGGACATGGAGATTCCTCTGGTAAAAGAGGACTTATTTTACAATTTGAAGAATACTTAGATGATGTAGAGTCAGCAATTGAACAATTAAAAGAAAAAACCGACTCTATTTTTTTATGTGGGCATTCTATGGGAGGTTTAATTCTATCAAGATATTTAGAAACTCGAAAAAGTCCTATACAAATAAAAGCAAGTGTTTTTAGTTCACCTTTTTTAGGATTAGGAATGCCAGTACCTGCTTGGAAACGAAAATTAGCCGAATTCTTAGCAAAACCTTTTCCAGCCCTATCTTTACCATCTGGATTAAACCCAAAGGATTTAAGCCATGATGAAACTATTGTAAATTCTTATATAAATGACCCCAAAATTTTTAAACATGCAACTGCAAGATGGTTTGTTGAATGTTTAAAAAATCAAAGTTTAGCAATAGAAGAATCCTATAAAATTTCAATTCCTGTAATGGTAATGCAAGGACTAAGTGATAAGATTGTATCACCAGAAAAAACAAAAGAATTTTATAAAAGATTATCAATTTCTAAAAAAGATTTTATAGGTTACGAAGACTTATATCACGAAATTCTAAATGAATTGCCTCAATTTAGAGAAAAGGTATACAATGATATTTCAAAATGGTTTAAGCAATTTTTATGAAATCAGAATTAGTTTTAAATATTGAATCCATTAAAAACTTAATAAAAGAATATTTGAAAGAATTCATTGAATGGAGAAGATTTTTGCACTCTAAACCAGAAACTGCATTTGAAGAATACGAAACTTCCAAATTTGTAAAAGAAAAACTATTAGAATTTGGAATTGAAGTTGAATCTAATTGGGCAAAAACAGGTATTGTAGGTAAATTAGTTTCGCAACAAAAGAATTCCAAAGAAAGAAAAAATTTAGGATTTCGAGCTGAATTAGATGCCTTGCCTATACAAGAAGAAAATCAATTTTCTTATAAATCTATGTATCAAAATAAAATGCACGCTTGTGGCCATGATGGACATATTACTGGACTATTAGGTGCAGCAAAAATTTTATCGATTCTAAATAAAATACAAGAAATTCCTAATAATGTTTTTTTTATATTTCAACCAGCAGAAGAAAATGAAGGTGGAGCAAAAAAAATGATAGAAGAAGGTTTTCTAAAAAAATACAAATTAGATTCTATTTATTCTATTCATAATTGGCCTGAATTACCTCAAGGGATATTTGGTTTAAAATCTGGTCCCATAATGGCAGCTTACGATAGTTTCATTATTAAGATTACAGCAAAAGGAACTCATGCTGCTATGCCACATCAAGGCGTTGATGTTATTTTTATTACTTCTTTAATTATTCAAAATGTTTATTCATCGCTAAGTAGAACTAATCCAACAAAAAATAAAGTAATATCGTTTACATCTATACACACAGGAACTACTTTTAATGTTTTACCTGATTCAGTAGAAATCAAAGGAACATTAAGAACCTTTGATATGATTACCAGAAAAGAGATTCTTTAATTATTGCAAAATATTTTAGAAAATCTTAAGCGAATTTATCATTTTGAATATTCTTTTCTTCTAAAAGAGGGCTATCCCGCAACAATCAATTCTAAAAAAGAAGTTGATTTTTTAAAAGAATTAATTATTACTGCATTTGGCAAAGATAAAATTACAGAAATTGATGAACCAAGTATGGGAAGTGAGGATTTTTCTTATTTTTTAGAATC
>JAWAEI010000107.1:0-3027 GCA_038891475.1 Candidatus Pacearchaeota archaeon
GAAGACGAAGAAGTTTGTGGATTGGGAGCGGATTGAGATAGAACTCAAGGGCGCCAGCATAAAAAAGGAAAACATCTTCAAAGAGAACCCGCAGCAAGGGCATTTTAATTTCTTTTACCCTCACTGTCCCGATGGGATTTATGAAGTAAAGCAATACGAGAAAATAACCATTAAAGATGTTTACCCGGGCATTGATTGGGTATGGTACAGCCATCCTCAGAAAGGTTACAAATATGACTTTATAGTACATCCCGGAGCAAACTATAAACAAATAGAGCTTGTTTACAAAAGCAAAACCCCGATAAAAATTAACGAGCAAGGCGAGTTAGAACTTTACACCTTGTATGGTAACATAAAAGAGAACACACCGGTAAGTTATTATCAAGGGAAAACGCTCAACACAAAATTTAAACTCCTTGCTCAAAAACCCATTACCATTCATGACGACAGAGGGTTTGAAACCAGAATTGGTTTTGAACTCCCCGAACTCCCCTCTCCAAAAGGAGAGTTGTTAGGGGAAGAGCTAATCATTGACCCTCAACTTTGGTGGGCTACGTTTTATGGGGGAAATGGACTAGATGGCCCTATGAATATGGCTATTGATGGTAGTGGAAGTATTTTTATAGTGGGATATGTTACTTCTTCTAATTTTCCTCTTCAAAATGCAGGCACATTTTTTCAAGGGACTCTTAGCGGAAGTTCTGGTGATGCGTTTATATCAAAATTTTCTAGTACAGGTGCTTTGCAATGGTCAACCTATTACGGAGGGTTTGGGATAAATAGTGCAAATTCACTAACAATAGATAGTTGGGGGAATATTTTTATTACCGGAGCCACTAGTTCTACCTCTTTCCCTTTACAAAATGCAGGAACTTTTTATCAAGGTGTTTATGGAGGAGGACTGTATGATGCATTTATTTTGAAGTTTGATAATAATGGTAATCGCTTATGGGCTACTTATTATGGTGGAAATGGTAATGATTATGGTTATTCAATTACCACAGATAAATATGGAAATGTATTCATAACTGGACGTACTTCTTCTTTAAATTTTCCTCTTCAGAATGCAGGTACCTTCTTTCAGCCTGCAATAGGTGGGAGCCCCGGCATGGACGTATTTATTTTAAAATTTGATAATGGTGGTAATCGTTTATGGGCCACTTATTATGGGGGTAATGGAGATGATGAGGGCTATTGTGTAATTACAGATAACAGTGGTAATTTATTTGTAACAGGAAATTGTGGTAATAATTTTCCACTCCAGAATGGAGGTACTTTTTTTCAAAGTACTTACGGTGGTGATATTGCAGACGTATTTATTTTAAAATTTGATAATAATGGTAATAGGTTGTGGGCAACATATTATGGGGGAAATGGTAATGAAAGTGGACGGTGTATGGGTTTAGATAATTTGGGTAATTTATTCATAAGTGGTTATACTGCTTCGAACAATTTTCCCACTCAGAATCCAGGTGGAGCATATTTTTTTCAGGGTACATATGGGGGTAATAATGATGCCTTTATTTTAAAGTTTGACAATGTTGGTAATCGTATATGGGCTACTTATTTTGGTGGAAGTGGGGATGAGGAAGAAAAGAGCACTGATAATCTTGTTATTGATCATTGCAATAATCTGTACGTTGCATTTAGAACAACCTCCTCTTTTCCTTTCCTTCAAAACTCCTGCGATGTAGGTTTTTTTGATAATACATATAATGGCGGAGGGTCAGACATACTTTTGTCTTTTTTTAGCAATAATGGAGGTCTTTTATGGTGTACATATATTGGAGGTGATGGTACAGACTTCCGTCCTGTTTTTGCTCTGGATGGCGATGATAATTTATACATGAGCGGAGAATGGACTAACATAGGTGGTAACCTTACTTCTTCTACTTATTCACTTGCTAATCCTGGAGGTGGAGCGTACTATGATTTTACATTTAATGGAAATGATGATGGTTTTATAGTGAAATTCTTAAAACCTATCATTAATGCTTATTCTAATTCAACTAATCCGCTATGTGAGGGCCAGACTCTTAATCTAAATGCTAGTAGTATTGGTAGTTGTAGTTATCAATGGGTGGGGCCCAATGGATTTTTTTCTATGCAACAAAATCCAAGCATATATAATGTTACATTGTCTAATGGGGGATGGTATTACGTAAATATCGAGGAATTCTGTAATGTGGTCGATTCCATATTTGTAACAATTAATGCAGGTCCTTCCGTTGTTGCAGGAAGCAATAGCCCTCTTTGTGAGGGGCAAGCTTTAACCTTGACAAGTCTACCTAATGGCATGAATAATTACAATTGGAGTGGTCCTAATGGATATATTAGTACTCAACAGAATCCTACGATTACTAACTCAACAGTACTGCATAGTGGATGGTATTATGTGATGGTGACAGATGGTAATGGATGTCAGGGGATAGATTCAGTACAAGTAATTATAAATGCCAATCCAATACTTATACTCGGGAGTAACTCGCCCTTGTGTGAGGGAGACAATCTCAGTTTGAGTGGGTTGCCAAATGGGATGAGCAGTTATAATTGGAGTGGTCCTAACGGATTTTCGTCGGCGATGCAGAATCCGACGCTTGCGAATGTAACGACGGCCAATGCGGGCGTATATACGTTGACGGTAGTGGATGGGAACGGGTGTCAGGGGAGTGGGACGGTCAATGTAGTGATAACGCCGCCACCGGTGGCGAGCATTTATGCGAGCAGTACGAGTATATGTGAAGGGGACACCTTGCATTTAATAGGAGGGGGAAGTGGTAGTTATAGTTGGACAGCCAACGGGAGTCCGGCGGGGAGCAGTAGTGTGTTGATAGTAAGTCCTACAGTAAATACCACCTATCAGTTGACGGTGAGTGCAGGCAGTTGTAGTAGTACGGCGAGCATAGTGATTACGGTCAATTCTTTGCCTGTGGTGGATGCGATGGTCAGTCAGGCGGTGATGTGTGAGGGGGAGACGTTGTATTTGCAATCGCAGCCGAACGGGATGAGCAGTTACAGTTGGGTTGG
>JAWAEI010000108.1:0-3017 GCA_038891475.1 Candidatus Pacearchaeota archaeon
CTATAATAGGAACTCCGCACGCTGCAGCTTCGTAAATTGGTAGGCTCTTTGATTCATATAATGCCGCGGAGAGAACTATGTGTGAGTTCTTATAAAGTGATACTAAATCTTCGAAATCAACTTTACCAAGATACCGGACATAAGTCATATTGTTTTCTTTTATGAATTTCATTATATCTTTATACGCAGAAAAAGCTGCTCCTGTGAGAACAAGAGGGAATTTTTTTTTCTCTTCTATTTCTAACTTTTTTATGGCTTTCAATATTGTTATATGATTTTTGTGTGGCCATAGCTGTGCTGGATAAAATATAAATTTTTCTGGTAGTTTGTATTTAGATTTTACATCGGTTTTACCAGATTTTTCAAATTTTTCAATATCAACTCCTCCTGTTATAACAACAATTCTTTCAGGGGCTATTTTGAAGTATTTCATAAGTTCATTTTTTATAAGATTAGTGCTTGCTTGGAAGAAGTTAGCGTAGCGCGCGCTGGAATTAAAATGCATATTCCTCCAAAGTAATTCTGTTCTTGAAAAGAAGTGTGGAAAATGAATGTGTTGTATGTCATGCATAGAAAGAAAAGTTGGGACACTATAGTTATATGCAGAGAGTATAGTGTATGGACAGTACAGTACCTGGCAATTGTTATCAACTGCTTTCTTTACATCTTTCATGATATAGTTTATAACATTGACCCATATTCTTATGTTTCTTATAATCATCGCAGATGTGAACTTTAATACTTTTGATATCACATCTTTCCTAAGTGGTACTATGACTACATTAAAGTTATTAGAGTTTTTGTATTTTTCAAACATCTTGTAATTGTATTGAGAGCAAAATATCGTGAATCTCTGCTCTTTTATTTTCTGAAAACCGCTTAGCAATCCATGGGCAAATGCATTCAAACCCCCCGTATAGTTAGGATCCGCTACATTTGGGAGTATTGCATCTACCCCTATATTTATAGTTCTACTTGAAGCCATTTTATGGATTATTATTTCATAAATTAATCAGATTTTTTAGCTTTATTAATATCCGCAAAATTCTCTTATTTTGTTTATTACCAGTTCTTGTTCATCTATTTTTAGTTTGTAGCTTGATGGTAAAGATAGAAGTTTTTCATAACAAAATATTGAGTTTTTATATTCTCCTTCGTATTTGATGTAGTTCGAGTTTTTATAACAGGGTTGTAGGTGAAGGGGGAAAAATGCTCTTCGCGTTTGTATACCATTATCTTTAAGAAATTCGACTAAAGCTTCAATTTTGTCAACGATGAAGTTTGAAAACCGGTATACTGGTTGGCAGTTTGGTTCTATATGTAAAGGTTTTAAATAGGGTATGTCTTTTAGCCCTTCTTTGTATCTTTCAAATATCTCTTTTTTTCTTTGTATTATTTTATCAAGTTTCTTCATTTGTGATATTCCAACTGCTGCTTGTAAATCTGTAGAGCAGAAATTAAAGCCTATAAATTCATGTATGAATGTTCCTTTAGTATCTCTCCCATGATTTTTTAATCTGTAGCATTTTTTATATATGAGCTTATCGTTTGTCAGTATTATTCCTCCTTCTCCTGTGGTTATTATTTTATTTCCGTAGAAGGATATAACCCCTGCTTCTCCAAATGTTCCTACAGATTTCCCCATGTAGGTTACTCCCAGAGCTTGGGCTGCATCTTCTATGATTTTCAGGTTGTATTTTTGAGCTATTTTAATTATTGAATTCATGTCAGTACTTTGACCATATAAATGAACAGGTATCACAGCTTTGGTTCTTTCTGTTATTCTCTTTTCAATATCTTCTGGATCAATACAGAAAGTGTCTCGTTTCACATCACATATCACGGGTGTAGCTCCTGCCATTATGACCGCGTTAGATGTTGCAATAAATGTTATGTTGGGTACTATGACTTCATCTCCAGGACCTATGTCCAATGCCTTAAGAATACAGAAAAGTCCAGCTGTTGCATTACATACAGCCAGATCATATTTGCTACCCGTATAATTTTTCACCATTTCTTCAAACTCTGATGTTAATTTGTTTTCAGTAAAGAAGGTATTATCTACAGCTCTTTTGATTTCAAGGAGTTCGGATTCATCTATCCAGGGTTCTATTTGTGTTATCATCTCTTTGATATTATGTCTCCCATGATTTCTACTTCCTTTTTTTCAAGATTGGGATCATTTGGTATTCAGAAGCCGTTGCTATGTATTAAGTCTGCATTTGGTAGATGAAAGTCTGAGTTATTTAAATATTTTCTAAAAAATGGTTGTTTCGTAATATTTCCGCCAGATATTGGTCTTATCTCTACACCATGATCTATAAAATTTTTTTTATATTCTTCTGCTTTCTCTTTGCTTTTGAAGATCAAAGGAAATGCAAAGTTTGAAACTACTTCCATATGGGATACATCAAGTTGTATCAGGTGTTGGTTTTTATTTGAGTAATCTATTAGTTTTTTGAAGTTATTCCATCTTTTATCTATTATTTCATCAGCATAATCTAGTTCAATGTTCCCGATGAACCCTGTTATTTCTGTTGGCCTTATGTTCATTCCTATATCAAAGAATGTATATAGTTCATAGAAGTTGTCAATTTTGTATTTTTCTCTAAGTTCTTTTCTTTTTTGTTCGGGGAGGTTTCTGCTCCACCCGTGAGCTCTAGTGATAACAAGCATATTGTAAAGTTCTTCATCGTCCGTGCATACGCATCCACCTTCTATTGTAGATAAGTGATGTCCTACATAAAAGGAAAAGGTAGAAGCTGATCCAAAATTTCCTAATTTCTTATTTTTATATACACTTCCAAGAGATTGACAGTTATCTTCTATAAGTATTATTTTCTTTTCTTCGCATATATCCTTTATTACATCTATATCAGAAGATATCCCAGGTATATTTGTTATAAAAAAAGCTTTTATTTCCTGATCAGGAATTTTTTAATCTTTGTATTGCTTCTGCAAACTGTTTTGAGCCTGAGTTTACTTTGTTTAATTCTATATCTACTGGATAAGGAATC
>JAWAEI010000109.1:0-3014 GCA_038891475.1 Candidatus Pacearchaeota archaeon
ATTGTTCAGGATAAAACCTATATCCATTGATATTACCTGATGCGGTTAAAATATCTCCATTTTGATAAGCAATCATCGTAGCAATCGTTTCAAAAGCTCCGCTAGTACCAATCAGTTTCTTTACTTGAAATTCTTTAACTTCTTCAAATAAAGATTGAAGTTCTTGGTAATAGTAATTTTCAATTAAAGTTACTTGTTGGGGCGTTATTGGGTCTGATGGTTTAAATGTTTCGTAAACACGAGATGCTCCTAATTTTAAACTTCTTAACAAAAGGGGATGTAAACTATTAGCTACAATAAACTCAACAGAGCCTCCTCCTATATCCATAATTAACACTGGCTCTTGATTAGATAATTGAATACCATTCCTTACTCCTTCATATATTAATGCTGCTTCTTCATTACCGTTAATTACTTTAATTTCTATGCCCGTTTTTTCTTTTACTTTTTCTATAAAATCTTTACCGTTTTTAGCAGTTCTAATTGCAGAAGTAGCAAACGCTATTACTCTATTACATTGATGTTGCTGTATGTATTGAGCAAACATATTCAAAGCATTTAATCCTCTCTGAAAAGCAGATTCTGCAATAACGTCATGGTCAATTCCTCCCTCGCCTAATTTCACCATCTCTTTAAATTTATGTTTTACGTAAAACTCACCCTCCGAATTAACCTCGGTAATCAATAAATGAAACGTATTTGTACCAATATCAATAACAGCAACCGATTCTTTTTCCATGTTACAAAATTACGTTATAAGTGCTGATTTAAAAATTTTTTAGAAGTTTTTATTAGAACGAAAATTTCGTTATTTGATTTGAGCTAAAATCGTTTTCATTTTATTCCAAGCTATTCTTTTTTTTTCTTCATTATGAATCATTTCAGAAAGTAAAAACACTTCACAAATCTTAATATTCTCTGGAATATTCTCATGGTCTGTAAGAAAATCACCAAAAAGTATAACTACGGAGGTAGGAGTGTGTTTTAAAAGAACAGAAGGAAATGGATTTTTAACAACGCCAAAACTAACATACTCTGGCGCTACTTTTAATCCATTAACTAAAATTTTTTTTAAAAATTCTGTCAAAGTTTTATTTTGATATTCTTCAGGCTTTAAAAAAACGGTAAGACGAGAATTGGGTTTAGTTTTAAAAACCATAAATTTTTCAACAGGTAAATTATCTTTTTCTTTACTTGGGTGGATATCTGCTTCTGCAAAATAAATTTCTGAATAAAGCAAAGCTAATTCTTTTAAGTTCACGATGTTGATGTTTATATTAGTTAGCAATTTAGAACAAAATTCTTATAAAATCAAGCGGAAAAATAAGAATTCACAGAACAATAAAAAGCAAGTTTATATCATGCTTTACAAAAGTTTTTGTAGCACTCTATTGAATATCAGAATTTCATCCTAAATCAAATCAAAATGCTAAACTTGAGGCTAAAAGTATTGACAAGAAAAGCGAATCAACCAAAAATGGAAACAATGGTTTTGTTAATATTTCGTTTATTTGCACAATTTTGTCATTTCTGAAAAAAAATAATTATTTTGCAAGAAATTTAACCAATATGTTTTCAAAAGATACATTAAAAGGAAAGAAAATTCTTATTACAGGTGGGGGAAGTGGATTAGGCTTATCCATGGCAAAAGCTTTTGCAGCTCATGGTGCTGATGTTGCTATTTGCGGTAGAGATGAAGAAAAATTAAAAAATGCTCTTCAAGAAATTCAAAATGTAAAAGTTTCTGAATCAAAAGCAATTTATCATCCTTGTGATGTAAGAGATTATGAACAAGTAAAAAATACTATTCAATATTGTGTTCAGGAATTAGGGGGGCTTAATGGATTAGTAAACAATGCAGCTGGTAATTTTTTAGCTTTATCGGAAGATTTAACCCCTAATGGTTTTAAAGCCGTTACGGATATTGTATTACAAGGCTCTTTCAATTGTTCTCATGCTTTTGGAAAATATATTATTGAAAATAAAATTCCTCAATCTGATATTTTAAACATTGTTACTACTTATACGCAATCGGGATGTGCATTTGTTTTACCGAGTGCATGTGCAAAAGCAGGTGTTTATGCTATGACAATGACTTTAGCTTTTGAATGGGCATGTTATGGAATAAGATGCAATGCAATTGCTCCTGGTCCTTTTCCAACTAAAGGTGCTTGGGATAGATTAATGCCTTCCAAAGACCTTGAAAAATTTTATATTCAAAGGATTCCTATGAAACGTTATGGAGAACATGAAGAATTAACCAATTTAGCGGTTTTTATGATGTCAGATATGGCCAGATATCTAAATGGAGAGTGCGTAACCATTGATGGTGGGGAACATTTGCAAAATGGACAATTCAACTTTTTTGCCCAAATGTTTACGCAAGAGCAAATTAAACAAGTGTTTAGAGAAGTACGAGAAAGAAATAAGAAAAATTAAAAAAATAGGCTGTCTTTTTTGGACAGCCTGTCTTGCAATTTTATAAACCAAAAGCTTTTTTGATTTCTTCTACTTTATTAAGTTCTTCCCACGGAAAAAATTTAATTTTTTTCTTATAAGGTGTTCTACATTCGGTAATTATACCATTATTTTCTGTTCTATCAATTTTAATTAATGTAACTTCTTGTTCATAACACTCTCTACCCATGTGACCATAAGCGGCTGTTGGAAAATAAATAGGGTTTTTTAAACCTAAATTTTCAATAATCGCTTTAGGTCTTAAATCAAATAAATTATATAATTTTTCAGCAATTTGAGCATCAGAATAAGGAACTTTGGAAGTACCATAGGTATTAACATAAAGAGAGATAGGTTTTGCAATACCAATAGCATAAGAAACCTGAATGAGTACTTCATCAGCAACACCAGCGGCTACTAAATTTTTAGCAATATGTCTTGCTGCATAAGCTGCGGAACGGTCAACTTTTGAGGGATCTTTACCTGAGAAAGCACCACCACCATGAGCACCTTTTCCACCATAAGTATCTACAATAATTTTTCTACCGGTTAAGCCT
>JAWAEI010000110.1:0-2995 GCA_038891475.1 Candidatus Pacearchaeota archaeon
GCAGCCCTAAAGCCTGCGGCTACCGTGTTTGATCTGTTTATTATTTTTTGTTGATTGCTTTATATAGAGTTTTTCAATTGTTTTGTGCAAAGGAAGGATTCATTTGTTCTCACTTAAATAGCATTTGATTATTTTTTATTATTTTATTTTTGTTATTTTGGGAGCACTTAGGTTTTAGGATTTTACTTTATATTTTTTTCAATCTATCTAATGATTCTTTGAGAGCTTGTTCTTCATCTCTTACTACTGCTTGTCTGAGTTGTTTTGCTCTTTCGTAGTGTTTAATTGCATCTTTCACTATGCGCAGGACCTCATCTACATTGAATGGTTTTGCAATGCATGTGTACGCGCCAGACTTTATAGCATCTCTAAATGCTTCTGCCGATGGATAACCAGTTACAAGAACTATTTGTGCAAAGTGTTTCATATGATTTTTAGCTCTTTTTATGAATTCAAGTCCAGATATCCCGGGTAAATTTTTGTCAAGGAGAACCACTTTTATATCTTGATCTTTTTGAAGCTTTAAGAGACCTTCTTCCCCTGTTTTAGCGTAGTCTGTTGTATATCCATCCATTTCACATATTTCTTTAAGAACTTCTGCAACGTCTTTTTCATCATCTACTATGAGTACCTTGTCACTCATTTTTTCTCCCCATCAGGTATTTCTATCTCAAAAATAGTTTTTATTTCTGGTAATTTAAGAATTTTTTGGATTTTTTGTATATTTTTAGCATATCTTATTTTTGCTTTGTGGGCATCTATTATCTTTTTGGTGATAAGGAGACCAAGACCTGTTCCATGGTCTTTTGTTGTGAAAGAAGTATTAAATAATTTTGAAGCAAGTTTTTTGGGAATCCCCTTACCGGAATCAAAGACCCATATGTAAGTTTTACCATTGATGTTCCTTGATGCTATTCCTATTATTTTTTTCTCTGATTGATCAATGGCATCTATTGCATTTGACAGGAGATTGACGAGAGCCTGTCTAATCATTATTCTATTCACACAGATGGTTGAATCGTGGATGTCTCTTATAATATTTATGTCACTTTTTATTTTGTGTGATACTCCTGCTAAAGCCTGTTCTACTATTTCAGACAGTTTAATTTCTCTTCTTTTTACTTCACCTTTTTTATAGAAATCCCTGAATTCTTCTATTATTTCTTCTATTAAGTTTATTTGATCAAGTATTTTTTTTAATCTGATTTTCGTTCCTTCTTCAAGTTTTCCATTCAGGGCAAGTTGTGCTTGTGCTTTGATAATGGAAAGATAGCCTCTTATATCGTGTATTACAGATGGAACCATCAGCCCAACCTCTGTAAGATTTTGTTTTTTTGTTTTATTATCTTTTTTCTTTTTGTTTTTTTTTCTATTTTTCATTTACTTGTTCCCCCGATAATATTTTGTTTAGTAAGGAGTTCTTCTTGACTTATAGGTTTGCCAAGTAAAAAGCCCTGGCCAAAGTCACTATTTGATTTCTTAAAGAATTTCAATTGTTCCTTTTTCTCTATACCTTCTACGATTACTGACTTTCCGATATCATGGCAAAACTTTATTACGGCGGAGACAAAATTGCTTTCTTCTTTTGATTCTGGTATATGTTTTACAAGTTCATAATCTAACTTAACTATATCAATTGGCATAGATTTTAGGAATCTGAGTGTGTTGTATTTTGTCCCAAAGTCATCAATTGTTATGAGTACACCAAGTTCTCTGATTTTTTGTAGTTCTTTCTTTTTATCTTCAGTGATTTGATAATCTTCTGTTATTTCAATTATTATGGAATTTGGTGATACATGTGTGTATTCAAGTAAATCTTTAAATATTTTTAATAAGTTTGTTGAGCTTATGAATTTTTTTGATATATTAATAGATATTTTTTTATTTTGACTTTCTAATTTTTTTGCTTGTTTTAATGAGTTGTAGAGTACCCATTCTTCTACGAACTTCAAAACCCTCAGGTTATCTGCTATCTCTAATATTTTTGGTATATCAAAGTATCTAATTTCTGCTTCCTTTACACGTAGTAGTTCTTCATAGCCAAATATATTATCATTCTTCAAGTTGAAGATAGGTTGATAATGTAAGGTAAAGAAATCTTCTATATTTTCTGTTTTGAGCTTCTGAAGTTTTTCTATAAGGTTATCTAACTTTTCCAGTTCATCTGCAATTTTTTTGTTGTAAAATAGCAAAGTTTTGCCTTCATCCTTAGCTTTTCTCAGAGCTGCTTCAGAGTTTTTTATAAGATCGTATATTTGATCTGTGTCTTGTGGTGATATGCTAACACCAGCATTTATTTCAATATTCAAAGATGATAGATGATTCTGTATTCTGTCTAATTTTTCATTTACGAGTAAAATTTCTTCTGTAGCTAAGACAAATTTGTTTTCTTCAAGGTGAGCCAATATATCATTTTCCTTTATGTTATCTAGTATGATATCAGACACCTTTTGAATTATATCTGTCTTTCTCGCTTTATGTGGATGGATTGTGAGGTTTATCTCCATGGTGGCTAGTGCGAAATTTTTGCCGATTAGGTCTTTAATTTTTTTCATAAATCCTTCAAAATTCAAAAGTCCTGTTGTTTGGCTATACTCTCTGGTATATCTTATGTTTAGATTGTGTAATTTTTTCTCTTTTGACCACAGTCCTTCTCTGTATAATATTGATGGTAATCTGTAAAGTTCAGATTTTGTTATCCAATCTCTCACTCCTAACTCCTTAAATGATTTGAAGACAGTTTCTGGCTCTTTGTTTTCTGATAAAACGATTATAGGTATCTGATGATAAGATGTTAAATCAGGTAGATTTTGTTCGTTCGTGATGATTGCATCAACGTTTTGGGGAAAATTTTTGGTAGAAGGTAATATCTCAAGATCTATTTCAAAAAAATCTTCAACTAATTTTTTTATGTTATAGATAACTTCTGTTGGTATGTTAATAAAAGCTATCTTTAATATCTTCATAATTATTCTTACTAAATTAAAGATAATCA
>JAWAEI010000111.1:0-2993 GCA_038891475.1 Candidatus Pacearchaeota archaeon
ACTGGTGTATTACGAATGGTGCGAAGATATAAAAGATGCGATGCGAAGGGAAAAGTACCTGAAAACTTTTTTTGGAAAGAGTTATATAAAAAAACGAATATATAATGCTTTTAAGGATGAAAGAAGTAAAGAAGGATACTAATGAATATGAAGGTCCGCCAATAGTAATGGATTTGGTATTGGCATATAAACAGTGGTATGGCATTCATCAGCATTTGCCCAAATTGTATCGCATTACTATTTCGCATCAGATGCTAACAACGCTAAGTAATTGTATAGAACATGCCGTAATAGCCAATTTTGCCAAAAAAAACAGCATGGAACTGGAGTTTGGAAAAGAAAGTTTATTGCAATTGAGGGGAAAAATAGAACTTGTCAAAGCATACGCATTGATAAGCTGGGAGATGAAATTTATATCGCATGGATTTTATGGACAATTTTCAGAACGAATTGAAAATATCAGTAAACAAGCAGCTATGTGGCATAATTGGTTTATAAGTAAATATAAATAAAAAACAGGGGACTTATGGCTATGGCTGTAAGTGTGTTTGAGGTCTTTCCACCCTGCTAAATATAGCAATTATTTAGTGGGGTAAAAGGTGCCTTTGCAGGTGCGCCTGCAAATGAGCGTACATCCTGTATAATAATTGCTATATTATACAGGATAAAGTGAAAGACACTTCTTACAGGCAGCACTTCTACCAACAACAACTGGCTCGTCTTCAACGAGAGCAATGGCAATTGGAATTGGAACAATTACAACAACAACAACTATTGCCGCTGCGTTCGGTAGTGCTCCTTCCAGTCAAACACTTATTTAATCTTTACATCACAAAGTCCCTTTATGGTAAATTCACCCCCTACATCCTCCTCTCTATAAAAATAGAGAGGAGGAACAAAAAAGGGGGAATAAAAACACTGATAAGTATTTATGGATAAAAATCGAATTATAAAAGAATTATTTATAGCGGCTAAACAAACCAAAAAAACGCATCAGAAGAAGCAATATTACTTAAATATATCCTCTATTGTATTAAATTTATCGGAACAATTGCTTAAAAAAAACTACCTGCCCGGAAAATACACCTGCTTTGCCGTATCCGATCCTGCGCCGCGTGAAATTCTGGCGCCCTCTTACCCGGATAGAATTGTACATCGCTGGCTGGTAAATAAAATGGAGCCGTTTGTAGATAAGCGCCTTTTGTCCTGCTCTTACGCTAATAGAAAAGGAAAAGGGCATCATCAAGCCGTAAAAGATTTGCATCAATGCCTGCATAATTATGAAAATAAATTTTACCTGAAAGCCGACATTAAAAGCTTTTTTAACAGTATTCATCATGCTACCTTACTATTACTGGTTAATAGATGGATAAGCAAAATGCCTTTGTCTGAAAAAGAAAAAGAAATAATAAGCTTTGTATGTGAAAAAATTATAACGCATAATCCCACCCTGAATGTAGTATTTACAGGCAATAAGGAGTTATTAGAAAAAGTTCCGCTGCACAAATCGTATTTTAATAATAAAGCGGGTATAGGGTTGCCTTTAGGAAACTTAACCAGTCAGTTTTTTGCCAATATCTATTTGCACGAATTAGATTGGTATGTAAAACAGCATTTAAAAGTGCGGTATTATTTTCGTTATGTAGATGACTTTGTGATATTAGGAAAAAGTGTATCAGAATTACAGGAAGTATTAAAAAGTATAGAAAAATTTTTAGAGGAAAAATTACATTTAGAACTACATCCGCAAAAAATAAGAATACAACCTGTAAAGAATGGTATTGATTTTTGTGGTTATGTGGTGTGGCCACGGAGTATTCTGGTAAGAAAGCGTGTTTTAAAGCAGTATAACAAAAAAGTAAATTTTTTCAGGTATTTATTTAATCCTGAAAAATATAGCGACTGGAAGATGAATGTAACAGGGAACAGTTATCTGGAAAAAGCATTCAGAGAAAGGAAATTGAATTTGCCAGTAACATTTGATGATATTAGTATCATTCGGCGAATGCGGTGTTCCATAAGTTCGTACAGAGGCATTATAGAGTGGATTGAAAGGTAATAGTAGATTTTTCAATGAATAAAGCAAGCATTCCTCTCGGTCCTTGCGAGGAGCGGAGCGACGAAGCAATCTCAAAAGAGAGAGGACAATACTCAATAGAGATTGCTTCTCCCGACGATGAATGTCGGGATCGCAATGACAGTGAGCGACAATACTCAAAGGAGATAGCTTCGCTCGTTGCACTCGCTCGCAATGACGGGATGCTCACTGCGTTCGCTCGCAATGACAGGGTAAGTTTAATTTTTAACATAGAAATAATGGTGAACATCAAAAATGAACTTCTTTCTTTTTATTTTTGTCCATCCTTCTTTAAGTTTTTTCGGACAATTATTGATATTATACATACTTATCCCCCTTTTGTACTCTTATTTCATTAACTATATTTTTCACTTCTTGCTCTTTATCTTTTTTGCATATTAATAGCATATTACTAGATTCCACTACTATAAGATCTTTCAAACCTACTAATACTACTAACTTGTCTTTTGGTACATTTATTTGACAACCTGAAGTATTATAAAGCATTACATTTTTACCTGTTACAGCATTTTTGTTTTCATCTTTTCTTAAGTGCTCGTATAATGATTTCCATGTACCAATATCACTCCATCCTAATATAGATACTCTCACATATACATTATCGGCTTTTTCAAGTATTGCATAATCAATAGAGTTGTTTTTACAAACACTATATGCTTTTTCAATAAAAGTTTTTTCTTTATCAGTGTAATAAATTCCCCTTCCCTCCTCAAAAATTTGTGCCAGTTCTTTATCATACTTTTCAAATGCATGAATGATGCTTTTTACACTCCATATAAACATACCCGTATTCCACAAAAATTCTCCACTTTTTACAAAGTACTTTGCCATTTTTAAGTCCGGCTTTTCAATAAAGGTTTTTACTTTAAAAATTTTCTTATCTCTATCATCTGTT
>JAWAEI010000112.1:0-2984 GCA_038891475.1 Candidatus Pacearchaeota archaeon
CCAAATAATACCGATCCTAATGCGCAGTATTTTTCTCTTGCATCAGAAGCCGGTGATACCATTGATTTAATCTGGACCATATCAAACCCTCCTTGTAATGATTTGCCACTCAAACAAAAGTTAGTCATTTTATCACCACCAAATGGTGATTTTCCTGTGGCTCCTGATACTATTTGTTTTAATTCAACTACTGGACCTCTTGGGGCTATTACCAATGTAGGAACCGGATTTTGGCAAGTAATACAAGGTACTGGTAATGTCAATGATGTAAATGATCCTAATGCATATTATATACCAGGTCCTGGTGATGCCGCATCGGAAATTAAATTAGCTTGGGTTGTTCAGAATGGTTCGTGTCCACAAGATGTAAACATACAGAATTTTTATGTATCTGCGCCACCGGCAGGTAGTAATATAACTCCTTTCGGTTCTCATTGCGCTGGCTCAAATGTCCAAGTAACAGGTACCATTGCAACAGGTACGGGTTATTGGATGACTCCTAACGGAAATGGTACCTTCCTCAATCCTTATTCTCCTTCTACTTTTTATCAATCTTCATTAGCTGATGCAGGGCAAAATATTCAACTTTGTTGGATTGTTTATACTTCTAAATGTACTCCTGATACGAATTGTATTACTGTTAATTTCTTGAATTCATTAGTTTCAGGAAGTTTTAGTGCGCCCGAAGATACTATTTGCGTAGAAAATACTACTTTACCTTTAAATGGTGTGATTAATATAGGTACTGCTTCTTGGAGCACTCCTAATGGTTCTGGCTTTTTTATTCCTTCTATTAATGATCCTAATGCAGTTTATCAATCCGTTACTAACGATCAAAACCAAAATATTGTAATTTGTTGGAATATGACAAATGCAGGTTGTAATACAACTTCTATTTGCGATACTATTTTTGTAAAGCCCAAGCCTTCAGGCGGCTTCCCTAATCCTCCTCAAAATATTTGTATTACTGATACAACAGATACACTGTTTGCTTTTGCTACTGTTGGAAAAGGAAAATGGACCTCCAATGGTTCTGGTTACTTTGAAAATCCCGATACTTTTGCTACTCGTTATGTTCCTGGACCTACGGACGGAAATCAAATCATTACCTTGACTTGGAATGTGTATACATCGTTCTGTGATACAGTAAAATACAATCGCAGTTTTTATGTTTATGATGTTCCAAGTGGTACTTTTAATACGCAATTACCTGATATTTGTGCCGGCGATATAACGATACCATTAGGTGCTACTGTAACTTCGGGAGTTGGTTTTTGGAGTACCAATGGTAACGGTGGTTTTACTAATACAACGAATCCTAACGCATCTTACATTTCTGTCGCAGCTGATGGTAATCAAATTATAGACATATATTGGAATGTAATTAATGGTGGTTGTGATACCGTTCAATATGTGCAACAATTACAAGTGGATGCTCCTTCATTAGGTACATTTAATACCATCATTCCTGCTGTATGCGAAGGAGATACTTCTGTACCATTGAACGCGAGTGCAATTAATGGTTTAGGATTTTGGACCTCTCAAGGTCCAGGTAGTTTTTTGAATATCAATGATCCGAATACTCAATTTATACCGGGAGATGTAGCTTCTGATACTACTTTCTTTTTAGAGTGGAATGTAATTAATGGCGTATGCCCTGTGGTTACTTACACAAGAAGCATAAGAGTTTACAACAGCCCTGATGGTACCTTTAATGTGCCTGTAGATACGACTTGCCCTGGTGTACCAACTAATATTCTTCAAGCTACTGTTACACAAGGTAATGGTTTCTGGACTACCTCAGGATCTGGTACTTTTACGAATACGATTAGTGGAAATGCTCAATATATTCCTTCGTTAGCCGATCAAGGTCAAGATATTACTTTGACATGGAACGTATATAATGGAACGTGCGATACATTCAGAATTTCTCAAACGGTTCATGTATTATCGCTTCCGAATACCTTTGCAGGTAATGATACCACTGTATGCCCCGGTGATACTGTCTATTTATACGCTTCTGGTGCTAATTTTTATCAATGGTTCCCTTCAATAGATTTGTCTGACCCTAACAGTGCTACTCCTTATGCAGTGTTGAATACTACTCGTAGCTATATTTTGAGAGGTTATGTAAATGCGAGTTGTTATACAGAAGATACTATCACTATTACCGTTAATCCCAATGGTAGTGTAACTGCACCACCAGATGTACAAATCTGCAGAGGAGATTCTATACAACTAACAGCATCTGGTGCTAACATTGTAGCATGGAGTTGGTCACCAACAGATGGACTTTCAGATCCAACTATTCCTAATCCCTATGCAAAACCCGATAATACAACTATTTACACAGTTACAGGAATTACTGCTAGTGGATGCCAAGTTTCTGATATTGTAATTGTAAATGTAATTCCTTTTACAGCTCCTGTTATTTACGGTTCGGACGTTTGTCAGTCAATTCAAAACTTTTATATTTATGCAATTAAAGATGCTACTTGTGGTAATACTTTATGGTTTAATGGAAGTATTTCAGAAGTATTTGCTTCAGGGGGATTATCAACGACCAATCCGAGATATATCGCTTCCACTGATTCCATTTTAGTAAATACTCAAAATTTAGGCAATTATAAATTTACATTAGCATGTGTGAACCCCAATACAGGTTGTGTAGGAATTGATGAATTTGATTTGGATGTAATTGCTTATCCCGTTGCAAGTTTTATTTCTGATAAAACTTTATGTACTTATGATGACCGAACAGTACAATTCTTTTCTACTTCCACAAATGCGGCATTTTATTATTGGCAATTTGGAGATCCCGCATCCGGTGATGATAATTGGGATACAGTTCCTAATCCTGTACATACTTTCTCAGGTCCTGGTAAGTTTAATGTAGCACTATTTGTGATGAACGAATTAGGTTGTCCAGATCTAATTATTTTAGATGATTACATTGAAGTAGCTCCACCTAATTATTATTTCCC
>JAWAEI010000113.1:0-2959 GCA_038891475.1 Candidatus Pacearchaeota archaeon
CCACCTTTTACTGTGAAAGTATACCATAAATTTCTTCTGATAGGTGGAAGAGTCGTATCTAATGCAAAGGGGTCGCCGTAGATTGCATAATTATTAGGCATAGGATAAGGTACGGAGCTGGTATCCGCACTTACAGGAGGTGTTAAAGGATATCCACCACTTAGATGACCTGTATTTTGGGGGTCATGGGATCTTGCTCCCGTTGTACAAGTAAAGAAGTCGTGAGAAGGAGCACGTCCTGAATGTAGCGGATTTGTATCTCCTACTTTACCAAATCTCATTACATTATCTCCTGGAACATTTCCAAAATCATACGCAGTACTTGCATGGTCAAATCTTGAAGTTTCTACTTTTTCAAAGATGAGTATAGGAGTAACTGTAGAACCTACATGATTATCATTGGCATAGATTACTAAGGTCCAAGGTCCTGGTTGTAATTTACATATTTCTATTTCTCCTATCCATGGATAATCTGTACACCAAGAGCGTATGATGTTGGGTATATCTCTTCTAGTAATACAATCTTGCACGGGAGGTGTAGTGTTTAAAAGCGTAGAATCATTAGTTCTCACATCTAAGGGATAAAGCTGAACACGCATATCAGAGGGAATATTTCGGATACGTAAATATGCTTCGGATTGTAAATGAAAAACATAATAAGCCGTTCGATTATAAGCATTTCCTTGATGGGGAGGTAAGCTATTGGCTGGTCCTGGAGCTAATGGATCACAACCAATGATTAAACCATTGGGTAATTGTCTTGAACAATCAAAGTGTTCAGTGGCAAAAGTATAAGATTGTTTGGTATTAGGATAAGCTACTCCATCTCCTGCTACATTCCAATTAACATTTCCTGCATTATAGGCTTGCCCTGGGTTTTGAAAACTTGGTGGAGTAGGGTCGGCCAGTTTGGTGATAACGATATTATTGGGTAAACCGACATGTGCATTCGTTCCGTAAGAAACCACCGTGTATTTTCCTGGGGGTAATTTATTACAAGGTTTAGTACTTTGAGAAGTAAAACATAACCAATTACTTACACCGTAAGCAGGATCACTACTTCCACTGGGGTTATAAAGTGCTAAATTAGAGAAACCTCCAGGGTCAGAAGCCCAACCAGTAAATAAAGTTAATGTACCATAAGTACCTGGAACTAAACTAATAGACAGATGAGTAGGCTGTGTTAATTCAAATTCTCTATAAATGAGTTTAGTTGCACCACTGCAGGGAGCTTGCCCATCTAAGGTTTGAGGATTATTTAAACAGCTGAAGTAGTCTATAGTACCTGTCCCCCCATTATTCATGTTTCCCATACTATTCACATGTCCTGTTAGAGGATCATAGAATAAAGTGGTATAAGTAGTAAAATGGAAGGTAGGTTGATCACTTTGACCTAGATTGGAAAAATTTCCAAAACTAACTAATGTATAAAATCCGGGAGTTATACAAGTTCTTAATTGTGTTCCTGAACCACAATCTCCGTTAAAGCAATTAGAAATTTCTACTAATCCTGGAATAGTGTTAGGCCAGGTATAAGAAGTAGCCAAAGCATCTGCGTCTCCTGCATATAATTTATAAGTTCTATTACAAGTTCCTGTTATTGTGATTACACCTGAGGTATTTACTTGGAAAGTTCTATAAATGGCTCTATCTGCGGAACCACAAAGGGTTCCTGCGGGCAATACGGTTTTATTACAATCAAACACATCTAAAGTGCTTGTATAAAGTGTACCAGGCACTAAAGGATTATTACTATTGATTTTATCTACCTTTCCAGGAGCGGATAAATGAAATTGTGTAACGGGGGCATTAAAATAAATAGTAGGTTGGTCCCAAGCTCCAGGATTATTAGCACCTTGCGTAACTAAAGTATAGATACCAGGAGTAAGACACACAGTAGTAGAACCAGAAAAACAATTGGTAACGGGTGTCCATCCTGATATAGTATTGGGATAATTATAAGGGCCACCATAAACGGTTGCATCTCCTTGATAGAGCATATATTGATTAGAACCTGTACCTGTAATCACCACATATCCATTCGTTCCAATTTTAAAACTTCTGTAAATGCAACGATCAATAGTGACACTACATAACGTTCCTGAAGGTCTTACCGTTGGATGACAATCAAAAGTATCACGTACGGTGTTATAAGTATTCCCACTCACTAAATCTTGTAAAACTCCTCCAACAGCATTAATTTTATCTACTCTACCAGCAGCACCAAGATTAAATTTAGATTGTAATTTATAAAATCTGACCCATATTTGGTCTGAATAATTGATATCAGAAGCATCCCCAAAAGTAACAATAGTGTAAATTCCTGGGTACACACAAGTGGTAAAGGTATGAGAAGAATAAGTATAATAATTAAAACATCCTGAAATATCGGTAAGTACAGGAGCCGGATTAAAAGTAGTAGGATAATTACCTGGCGAAATAGTGCGAATATCTCCTTGATACAATTTATACCAAAAATTGCCTGAAAGTCCACCTACAGTTAAAAATCCTGAATCATCTATACCATCTCCATCAGAATCTCCGATTTTTAATATTCTGTAAATAGCTTTTACAGTGGAAGCTCCTCCACATTTGTCGGTTGGTAATAAAGTATTAGCACAACCGAAAACATCGTTAGCAGAATTTATAGAAATATTATGGGGTAATGGATTTAAGCTATTTATACTATCTAAATGAGTAATCGTAGAATAACTAAAAGCGTTTATACCGAGTGCAGTTGCTACATTTATAGCCACATTAATAGGTTGACCCCAATCGGAATAATTACAATTAAAGGGGTTTGAAGTACTGCTTCTTCCTAAAATTTGTAAACTATAAGTACCTGGTGCTAAACAGCTTATATTAGTATTAGGAGAAAAACTATTAATCAAGGTTAAGCTGCAATGATTATTTACATCTCCAGAAAAAAGCCTTCCGTAGTAGTAGTGAGTACCACATT
>JAWAEI010000114.1:0-2928 GCA_038891475.1 Candidatus Pacearchaeota archaeon
TATATTCGTGGGGACTGGAAACATTGGGTTGATTACGATAAAGATGGCCAAAATACTCGTATAGAAGCTTTGATCGAAGAATCAGAATCGGTTCAATTAGATTCTAAGGGAAGAATAATTAGTGGTGTTTGGTATGATCCTTATTCAGGGGCGATGATTACAAATACAAGTAAAATTGATGTAGATCATCTTGTTCCTCTAGGAAATGCAAATGATTTATCAAACCCAGAGCGTTTAATTGCTGATTCTATAAGAGAAAATAGAGCCAAGGGCGATAAATCATCACCTGATCAGCGGATGCCTTCGAACAAAGCTTTTCATTGCCTTTATGTGCTTGCTTGGCAAAGTATCAAATTACGCTGGAATTTATTAATGACAGAATCAGAATCCAAATTTATAGTAAATAAAATTAAAGAATGCGGCTTATAAGCGTTTATTTCATAAAGTTAAACATTCTTACCTTGTGGCTATTTTAATAGAAAACGTTATTAAAGCAAGATAAATATAAATTGCTTTGAATAATAATGCCACGTCCAAGAAATATACCTATTGATGTAGGGCAAGGAACATCGAAAACAATTACCGTTATATTTAACGATAAGCCTAATTTAACCGCAGCACAATGCTTACTCTTAATTAAAAGGCACGCTGTTGATCAGAATTACGTTTTATGTAAGATGTTTGATCTAGAAGCGTCAACTAAACTTAATGAAGGCCAAGTGGTTTGGAATTTATTACCATCTGATACTGAGAACTTAGATCCCAGAACATATACTTATGAGATTAAAATTATTATTAATGATGATGTTTATGTACCATTAATAGGAGATTTTAATTTATTTGATTCACTATAATTTTCGTCTAATCCGATTAATTTTAAAATAACATTTTAAATGGATATAGCTAAACTGGTATTTTAGGTAAATAAGAATTTTGGTAATTATGAATGGATAAAACCCAAAAACACAAAAAAGATAAAAAGTACTATTTTGATAATGATTCAATAACAAAAGCTATTCGACAATATCAAAAAGAACTAAAAAAGGGTAATGATGATATTTCGATACTATATCCTTATACCAAACAAATCGAGAGTTTGATTAGGGGTGTTATTAATACTCATAAAATTAACCGTTGGTGGCCAGATTCAGATGAGCTTGTTCAAGAGGGGATGGTTGCTGTGCTTGCATCACTAAAACGTTTTAGACCTAGTAAGGGAACAGCATTTAATTATTTATCTATAGTAGCAAAGCAACATTTAAAAAATTGGACTCAAAGTAAAAATAAAAAAAATTGGTCTACTTTTGAATTGAATGAGCAGGCTTATTTAGAAAACACTGATTATATTAAAAGTGCTGAAGATTTTATTTTGTTAGAAGAAATGTTTCACGAAGTAGATGTTCCTGCTGAAATTGAACCAGTATTAGAAGCAATTATGTTTTCTATCGTTAAAGAAAAAATTCATAATAAACGTGACATTATAAAAAATTTGTTTGCAAGGGGATTCGAAAAAGCAAAAATAGATATTGCATTTTCTAAATTATCAGAACATTTCGGGGAATTTGTTGGATGAAGGATGAAGTATTAAATATTTTGTACCAGCAAGATTCTATTGTAAATAATTTAGATAAAGCAATTGATTTGACTACATTACAGCTTATTATGCAAATCAAAGAAGACAGGGATCGAGCCAAAGAAACGTTTGATGAATTAATGTCACTATTTAATCAAGGCAAAAATTCACCTGATGATGTTGCCCAGCTCAATAAAGCCCAAGAAATTTTAACTGCAACAACAGATCAATTATCTAAAATGTTAACTACTTTAGCCAGAATAAAAATTGGTTCTAATAGGGTTCAAATCGCGCAAATCGATGTTGATGGTGATACCCAAGCCATTAAAATTGATAAGCAAGGCCTAATAGATATGTTAGATTCAATTACTAAGGAATTACCGAAATCTCAAGATTCAAAAGAGGTATCTTATGAAACTTCGGAATCTTTTAATAGAAGTTAATGAGCAAGGGTTTGAAATAAATACATATTTATCTACACCATCACACTTACCCTTAGATCAAAGATTTTTTCCAGAACGATGGTTTGAGCTTGATATTTTAGAGCGTCTTATGAATGGTGAAAATATAGATATTAAATCATTTTCATATGATCAAAATAATAGATTACAAAATTTAATTGATAGGTTAATGGTAAGGGTTGTAAAAGGAAAGCCAGAGATAACAGAATTGGGTAAAGTATTCGTAAAACAATTTATAGAAGCTAGAAATCAAATTATTAACCAGACGCCCATCAACCCCATCAACAAGGAATAAAGGCCAGTTGGTGATAATTATAATAGGAAAAAATAAAGATAAATTAGGGTAATACTTTAACTGAATTTAAAGGAATATATTATCGATGCGTCATATTAGGCTTGGAACATTTGGATATCTGTTAAACGAAGCAAGTAATATAGAAACAAGTTTAATAGTAAATATTGAGAAATCATTTATGTCTTTTTTCCCAAAAAGCTGGATAGAAGTTATTTTTGATAATAAATTTAATATTAATAGCCTTTTAATTAGTTTCACTTTAGGTAAAGACGTATCTGAATATTTACATAGAATCAAAAACAACGATCCTATGTACACTGTTATACAAAGTTATGATTTAGATTTGAACCCAGATGGGAGCTTTGCCAGGCCAGTTAAATTTAATACTATTGTTGGGGGTAACTTAAAAGTAGAATCAAAAAACCCCAAATACTATGAGTTTAATGAAATAAAGGTATGGAGACCGTTTGTTGCAAAAGATTCTGAACAGTTATTAGATTATTTAGAAAATTTTTTTCTAAAATTAAAATCAGTGGTTAAAAAAAATATAAACAAAATTTATGGTGTGCCCTTTGACCCAAGAACAAAATTATGAAATT
>JAWAEI010000115.1:0-2924 GCA_038891475.1 Candidatus Pacearchaeota archaeon
CTTTTTTATCAACAAGATCACAATTTTCAATCTCTTGATTATTCAGCCATTTTTTTAATCCATCTAAGGTTATAAAAGATTCAAAAATTTCAAAATCTTTATTCTTACTTTTTTGCCATAAAATATTTTTTAAATCATTTTTTAAATCAGTATAGGATGGATTTATCAATTTAGGATTTCCTAACAAATAGGCATTAGAAAGTTCCCTGTTGATCTTCTTTTTCTCCCCTAAAATATCAAGCGGTTTGGGAAATAAAATTCCTTTATTATTTTGAAGGAAGGGTCCATAGAAGGATTTAATGATATTTTTAATATTTATACCTTTTTCGCTATAAATTTTACTACAGATACTGCTTGCAAGGGTATTTGGAAAAGGTGGAAAAATAGATATTGCTTCCTGAACATTCACATTAAATGGTTTTCCGCTACCAAAAAACAAAATATCAAAAGGATTTAAAATAAATTTAATCATGATTTTTGTTGTTTTTTAAAATAAATTTTAAACTAAACAAATCAAAAAACAAATAAGTTTGATAGTTTAAATCCCTCTCTGACAAATTGCAACCATTTCAATACCTTCATAAACCAGAAAACAAAAATGCCATTTAAACCCCTCTTTGGCATATTGCAACTTATTTTTTTAGCAGGGTTGCCCCCTGCGTCCGCATGTTTAAATTCCTCTTCGGCATATTGCAACTAAAATCAAAAAGATTTTCCTTTTTTATGTATTTACATGTTTAAATTCCTCTTTGGCATATTGCAACATAAAATTAAAAGTTTCCTTAGAAGACTGGCTCAAAGTTTAAATTCCTCTTTGGCATATTGCAACAACTCATCACATTTATTACATTTATACGATTTTTTACGTTTAAATTCCTCTTTGGCATATTGCAACAGGTATGTCATATTATGCGGATAATTTGGGGTTCAGGGTTTAAATTCCTCTTTGGCATATTGCAACTCTTATTGCAAGATGAACAAAAAGCTCAAATGTTCTTGTTTAAATTCCTCTTTGGCATATTGCAACAGAAATATGTTTATACAACTCATTATATCGTTAAATCAAGTTTAAATTCCTCTTTGGCATATTGCAACTAAAGATTTCTTCTATGTAATAAGTCATAACAGGTTGGTTTAAATTCCTCTTTGGCATATTGCAACAAAATGGGAATTCAAATATTATTCAAGAAAATTTATCGTTTAAATTCCTCTTTGGCATATTGCAACGCTTCAATTGAAAATATCACTATAAATATAACAGAATAGTTTAAATTCCTCTTTGGCATATTGCAACTAAATTTCCTGAAAACCCTCCACCTAATCCGACTTTCGTTTAAATTCCTCTTTGGCATATTGCAACTAACTCATCAAGTAGCAATATTCCCTCTCCAGTTCTGTTTAAATTCCTCTTTGGCATATTGCAACGATTTATTCATATCAAATTGAGAATATCCCTTGAAGACGTTTAAATTCCTCTTTGGCATATTGCAACCATAATTAAAGATGTTTGTGAAAAAAACTTCGTCGAATGTTTAAATTCCTCTTTGGCATATTGCAACTTCTTATAAAACAAAAGAAAAAATACAAGGTAATAAAAGTTTAAATTCCTCTTTGGCATATTGCAACCGCAAAAAATATATAATAAAAATAAGCATTTCCTTTGTTTTTTTCAAA
This sequence comes from Candidatus Pacearchaeota archaeon, assembly GCA_038891475.1. Lineage (GTDB taxonomy): Archaea > Nanobdellota > Nanobdellia > Pacearchaeales > GW2011-AR1 > ASMP01. The sequence continues at coordinate 1,675 of JAWAEI010000115.1, forward strand.
AATTTTGCGTCAAACCTCCAGCTTTGCAAAATCTCACCCCCTTTCCCAAACAAATTTTCTAAAACTTAATTAATTAATTAATTTAATTATAATCATTTTGAGTTTTATCTGCCAAATTACTCAATATTTTATATTTTTAACTGTTTTGCCAAGAGCCAAGAAAATAAGATAACGAGATCGCCAAATTGATCATAGCATTTCACCTTTAGGTTTAGGGAAAATTCCAGTGTTTTTTGTAAATTCGCCTGAAATAGAATTTTTTGGCACAACACTTAAATTTTTTCCAGTAGATGCTTTAAGGTTTTATTAAATTATGCAGTCTAAATCCTGCGGCTACCGTGTTTATGAAATTAACAACTTGGTATTTTTCGCAGTCTGAAGCCTACGACTACCGGTTTTTGTTTTATTACAGTTCATTTCTATTCACCTTATTCTTTCAATATCATAATCTTAACCAATCAGGTTGATTAACAATTGACTAAAAGTTTTTATATCAGTGATAAGTTTCCGCTCAAACTCTAAAACATTTGTTCAAAACAATACAAAAAACATACATTATAATTCTTCAAAAACAACAATCGTGATATCAATCTATAACACCAAGAGTTATCTTTCAACCTCACTGAACTAAAAAGCTTAACATTCCTAATGACCAAATGGGTGGAAATTATTTTTCAATGCAGTAAATTTAAACACTCTGTCAAAAGATCAAGACAAAGAAATAGACAAAATTTTTTATCCTTTTTCTTCATTTTAAGAATCTTGTATGAAAAGCCAAACTTCAACGCATATTTTTTATAGATCAAGAAACTTGAGATGGAATTTTTCAATACATTTTAACAAGGTAAGCAAACAACCTAAACAAACAACACACAAGGTAAGATTCAGAAAATTTTCATGCGACAAGCAAATCAAAAATTTTTGAAAATTTCACAACACAAAAAACTTTTTTTAGCATAAACGATTATGGGTTTGAAAAGAAGCCCTATGGTGAAATTTATCAGTTATGAAAAGGGCTTTGTGGAATATTGTATTATCACTTTCTAATTGCCGCTGCTCGGCGGCTGTTCTTTCCCATTTTTTATTCCTTTTCCTTTTGTATTTGTTAGAGAAATTTGGAAGAAATTTTGAGATTTCCTCAGGAAATATAATCCCCTGAGGAAAAAAGGAGGGAAAAAACATGGTTAGCATAGCAGGTATAATACTTGGGAGTATACTATCCATTAGTATATATGAAAAGGAGGCAGCTT
>JAWAEI010000116.1:0-2897 GCA_038891475.1 Candidatus Pacearchaeota archaeon
CCATTACCTTGATAATGAACATTTTATATTAGAAAAATTCAACGATTTAAGTCATTTAGAAAATTAGATTTTAGTAGAATTCATAACTACTGCTTCTCCAGAAGTAATGGTTTTTCCATCTTTATCCAAAATTAACGTTTCAATTTTTGCACGATGCTTTTCAGGAATAACCTCTAAAACTGTAAATTGGGCCGTGTAAGCTTCATCTTCATACATTGGAGCCATAAATTTGAGAGTTTGTGATAAATAAATGGTGCCTTCCCCTGGAAAAAGCATACCAAAAACTTTAGAAAATATACTAGCACCTAAAAATCCATGTACAATTCTACGTTTAAAAATGGTTTTTGATGCATATTCATCATCTAAATGAATGGGATTTTTATCACCTGAAACTTCTGCAAATTTGAATACATCTTCTTTTGTAAATGAAAATTCATGTGTATAAATATCTCCTGCTTTAATCATAAGTGTATGAATGTTAGGTTTACAAATATAAGCAGACTAATGCTAAATTATACAATTTCGCTAACTTTTTTTTATTTTGATTTACAGACATTTATACATTTGTTTTAGATAAGTAACAAAAGTTACTTGTAAAAATTTCAAATCTTTATTAGCTTTGCAATTGAATGAGCCCAAAGTATTGGATAAATATTATCGTAGTATTTTTATTTAGTATTCAGCTTTTATATAGAAATGCTGTGATAATACTTTATTCCCAATATAAAGATGAAATAGCATCTCAATACTGTGAAAATAAATTGAGTTCTACGAATAAAGAATGTAAAGGTAAATGTTATCTGAATAAACAAATAGAAGAACAAAGTTCTCAATCCACTCATGAATTCAACTTATCCAAATTAAAATCTGAATTATTTTTTCAAGAGTTTGCTTCATTTAAAGTTTACTTGCATATATCTTGCACAGATACTATTTATAATCCATATTCATTAACTATAAATTCAGGAATAAATCATCCTATCACACCTCCTCCAAAGGGTTAATATTGTAAAATTTGATTTTAACAGTATTAACCATAATTTTTTATGAACAAACGAATTGTTTTTATTATTTCAGGATTAATTCTTTCCGTTCGTTTGATGGGATGTGATATTTGTGGATGTTCAATTAATGGTAGCTATTTTGGATTATTGCCACAGTATCGTAAACATTTCATCGGTTTAAGAACGAATTATAGAGTGTTTCAAATTAAACATCCTCCTCTATTTTCAGGAGAGAGTGTGGTATATTCTAATGATAAAGCGTTTACAACAGAAATTTGGGGAAGATATCAATGGGGCAAAAAAATTCAAACCTTTATGAGTATTCCCTATCAATTTAATCAAAGGATTGAAAATGATATCCAAATAAAAGATCAAGGATTAGGAGATATAACAGTGAATGTATTGTACACAATCTGGAAAACCCCAGATACGGTAAAAGCAATTGCCAAGCAAACATTGACTATAGGATTGGGAATAAAAGTTCCAACAGGTAAACATTTAAATACTGTTGTTTATAATGATTTACTATTACCTGGATTCCAAATAGGTAGCGCCTCTTGGGATTTTCCTATCAATTTTCTGTATACTATCAAACGTAAGTCATTAGGAATGAATACCGAAATGACGTACCAAGTCAATACAAAAAATCGTTATAGCTATAAATTTGGAAATCGTTTTTCAAGTGCTGTAAGATTTTTTTATTGGAAATATAAACCTTCTCTGTCTATTTTACCACAAATTGGTTTTTCTTATGAAAACTATAATCAAGATATTAAAGAAAAACAGTGGGTAAGATATACAGGAGGTCATACGGTATGGTCATTTGCTGGAATGGATTTATACAAAGGTAAATGGGGATTAGGTGCACAAGCTTGGTATCCTCTTTATCAAAATGTTGGGGAAAAGCATATCAAAATGCTACCTCGGTTAACAGCTAATTTATTATTTTTATTTTAAATTTACACAAAAAAATTAAAATTTTAAGTCGTATGAAAAGAGAATTCAGTAACTTATTATTAATAATCGTAATCATTTTAGGATTGAGCATAACAGCTTGCAAGAAAAAAGATGATCATAATCATGATACCCCAGCTCCTCAATTACCAGGGGAAGCTGAAATACATTTAGAAAACAGAGTAGGTAATTTGAGATTTTATTTCAATGAGCCTTATGTTACTGAAAATGGAGATACAATACAATTTACGATGTTTAACTATTATGTAAGTAACTTTCAATTTATCAAAGAAGATGGTAGTTTGTATACTGTCCCAAAAGATAGTTGTTACTTTTTGGTAAAAGGAGATGATTCTGAAAGTCAGGAACTGCATTTCCATAATATTCCTGCTGGCAAATACAAAGGTGTAAAATTTATTATAGGGGTAGATAGCTTAATGTCTGCAAGCCCAATAGAGGTTAGAGAAAAAGTTCGTGGTGGGGTATTAGATCCTGCAACAGGAGCACAAGGTATGTATTGGAGTTGGAACACAGGTTACATATTTGTAAAAGCAGAAGGTAAATTTAAACCTCATCCTGATAGTGCACAAAAAGATTTTAAATATCATATTGGTTTATTTGGAGGGTATAGTTCCCCAACAATCAACAATATTAAAACAGTTGAGCTTATGTTTAATCAAAATGTAGAAATTAATTCCAATCGCAAACCGAATATTCATTGTTATGTAAATCCACTTGAACTCTTTAAGACTCCTACCACATTTGATATTAAAGCTCAACCTGTAATTATGGCTAGCCCTGCATCTAAAACTATTGCTGATAATTATGCGGATATGATTAAGTTCGATCACATCCATTAATTTCAGGTTACATGAAAAAATTTCATAAAGCAATTTGTATCAACCATTCCCTTACCCAAGGGGTGGTTGTTTTCTTTTT
>JAWAEI010000117.1:0-2851 GCA_038891475.1 Candidatus Pacearchaeota archaeon
TTAGTTGGTTCTGCTCATAAATTTTATGGTCCCAAAGGCATAGGCTTTTTATATCGCAAAGTAGATAAGCCACTCACTCCTTTAATATGTGGAGGTTCGCAAGAACGCAACCAAAGAGCAGGTACTGAAAATGTAGCAGGTATTGTTGGTCTAGCAAAAGCATTAGAACTCTGTTATAGAGATTATGCAATTTATCATGAACATTTATGGAAACTCAAAAAAACTTTTATTCAAGAGTTAACTCAAATCATGCCCAGCATTCAATTCAATGGAGAAGTAGAAGTAGGTAAATCTTTACCTACGGTGATAAATGTAACTTTCCCTTTTGAAGAAGATCAAATGATACTATTCAATTTAGATATGCAAGGGGTTTCCGTTTCAAGTGGCTCTGCTTGTACCTCAGGCTCTAATAAAGGTTCTCATGTTTTGCATGCTATCGGTTTAAAAGAAAATCAAATCAATAATTCTATTCGCTTTTCTTTTGGTGTTCAAAATACAGTAGAAGAAATTCATCAAACGATTTCTATACTAAAAAATTTGTTTGAACTACAAAACGCTTAATTATATGCTAAACAAAACTTTTTACTTGCTACTATCACTATTCTATTATTATGCATTGGGACAGGTGCAGGATGGGGATAGATGGGCATACAATAAAATTTTGCCTTATAGTTTTGAAGAAGAAGCCATAGATGTCCTTAAATACTATCCAGAACTAAAAGATACTTATATAGAATTCAAGTACAAAAGACTACCTGATGCTATCATGCAAACTCAACCTACCCTTTTTTCATTAATTTTTCGTAAAAAAAATCATCGTAGGTATAAAATTTATATTAATATTTTGCCCAGTATAGATGCACCGTTAGAAGATTTTCCTAAAAATGTAATTAAAGGTATTTTAGCTCATGAATTTGCTCATATCTGCTATTACCTACAAAGGAGCAATTTAGGTTTAATAGTAGATTTTTTACGTTATCCAGTGAACTGTCCTTTTAAAAAAGAATTTGAAAGAAATACAGATATCATCGCCATACAACATGGCTTGGGAAAGTATTTGAAAGAAGCATGGCAGTACACAGGTTTTGATGCTCCTCTTTCTGATGTAATGAAAGCGAAAAAGCGTTTTTATTATTTAAGCCCATTAGAAATAGAAAAGCAAATGAAAAAGTTTAGTATAAGTAAAGAAAAATGAGTTTACGAATTGAACCTGTCAATCGTTTTAATTGGGAACATTGCGCTAGATTGTCTCTTTTTGATGAACAATTAAAATTTATTCCTTCCAATCTTTATACGATAGCCCAATCTAAATATGAAAATTTAGAGCTATACGCACTTTATTTAGACCATATTCCCATTGGAATGGCTGCAATTGGCTATTTTGCCAAGGTATATTGGATTTCTAGAATTATGATAGATAAAAACTATCAAAAATTAGGGTATGGCACCTCCTTTCTAAAATTATTGTTAGCTAAAATCACCAATGATAGAAAATCTTATGAAATTCGAACGGCAATACATCCTGAAAATCTTCATGCCCAAAGGCTATTTAAAAAAGAAGGATTTGAATTACTTGGGCAGATGGAAGATGGTGAACTGATTTTTCATAAATGGATTCATCATTAAAAATTTTAATTTTGCTTTTAATTCACTATTGAAGTATGATTATCGCTATTGCAGGAAATATTGGTGCTGGAAAAACGACTTTAGCTCAAATGTTAAGCAAACATTTAGGCTTTCAAGCACATTATGAAGAACCTGAAAACAATCCGTATATCCAAGATTTTTATAATGATATGCAAAGATGGGCTTTTCATTTGCAAATTTATTTTTTGAACCATCGACTTTCTACAATTTTACATTTTCAAAAAAATAATTTGAACGTAATTTTTGATAGAACCTTATATGAAGATGCTGAAATTTTTGCCTATAATCTTCATCACATGAACCTACTTTCTACCCGTGATTATGAAAATTATTTAGAACTTTATCGTTTAATATTACAGTTAGTTCCTCCACCAGACCTCGTAATCTACCTAAAAGCCTCTATACCAACGCTTGTAGATCAAATTGAACAACGTGCTAGACCCTATGAAGAAAACATTCGTATTGATTACTTAAAAAAACTCAATGACCGTTATAATGAATGGTTTCAAAAATATAATCTCGGCAAAAAATTAGAAATCAATATTGATGAAATAAAATTTAGAGATAATCAAGAACATTTTAGTATCCTGTTAAATAAAATCAATTCTACCCTTTTCGGTTTATTTGGATAATTCATTTTCCAATTTTTCTCATTGATTTTTATATCACTTTACCTATGACTATAACCATTTTGTTAGTAAGAGTTTTTACTATATTAAATCTACTTTTTATTTACACCAATCGCTGATAGAATAAATCAGCAAAAAGTTAGGTTGGAGTAAGCATAAAGCACCCTGTAAATGTACGTTTATTTATTAGACTTAATATAATATAAAAATTTTACAACGATAACTCAACATGAAAGAAGTATATTTTGTGTCTTTAAGTGTTAGCTCATGCTATGAGTAGTAAATTTAATCCATTAAGAAATTGAAAATAAATAAAAGAGGAGTTAATAAAAATAAATAAAAAAAGATTGAAGTGCACAAAATGAGAAAAAAAGTAAATAAATTTTTTTATATTAAAAATTGTTCATATTTTTGTGTCCAAGTAAAGTAAAAGCGTTTAGTTATATTGTAGATGTGGGGAAGGATTAAAATCCTTCCCTTTTTTCTCAGAAAATCTTACATTTCATAAAAAAGTAATCTTTTTCCTAATACATCAAAAAACTTTCCTTTTTGGTAAGCTATTTCTCCATTAAGGA
>JAWAEI010000118.1:0-2830 GCA_038891475.1 Candidatus Pacearchaeota archaeon
AATTTCATCTATCTTCAGAGAAATATTTGTTCCGGCATTAGAAACGATTTCTAAAAACTCTCTCATACGGGCTATCTTATCAGAAATAGGGAAATATGTTGATATCGGCCTACCTCCCTGAATCCTTTCATTAGCATACAAAAGCGCTTTTTCTGAAGATTTGCCTACAACCCCAAGAATATACGCTATAATAAACAGATAAAACAAAGTCAAAAAATCTTCGTTTTTGATCGTGAGATATGCTCTCTTCTTGATACCAAAGTCATGTATTTTGTAAAGCCTCAACGCAAGTGTTTCGAAAAATATAAAGCCAGAAACACTGGATTCAAAAAGATAGGTATAACCATCTTTTGATGAGAACGCCAAATCTGATGCCAAATGTGCAAAAGGGAAAATAAAAGAATCAGCTGAGAAATTTGCTGAAAATAATTTCTGAGGGTACCCCATAAGTAAAGACAAAGAAAAATTACTACACAGAAATAACCCCATCTCAGAGTTGTAGAAAGATATCTCCTTTACAAACTCAAATAAATCTGGAACAGGGACATAATCAGAAAGAGGGAGAAAACCGGAAGATTTAAGAATCTTTAAGGAATCATCAATATCAAGGTTCTCAATGTCTCTTCCAATCTTACTGAAATACCCAGTCATATCTTAATATTCTAATTAACAAAAGGAAAATCTTTTTGAAGTTATCCGAAGAAAAATCTGCCTTGCCAAGCACAAAAATTAAAAATGTATTGACAGGCGAAGTAATAAATCACCTAAAAATAATAAACAAATCAAACGCGGTAGCCGCAGGCTTTAGACTGCGTAATAAAACAAAAAAACAATGTGCCGCAGGATTTAGTCTGCGAAAGAATAAAACAAAAAAACCAAATAACGCGACCTAAAGAGTGCACCTACAGAAAGAACAAATGATATGTGAATTTATAATGAACATTCAAAATGAGATGGAATAAAATAATCAATCAACAATAATCTCCTAAAACATCAAGTAATGTTAAAAACAAGATTTCTTAAGAAGTTTTTTTACGGACTTCACCACGCTTAAGGACTTTAAATCTTATGTAGATTTTACAGGAAAGCCAAGGTGTAAAACATAATCAGGAGTTATATCTTTCAGAATTTTAGAACAACTGCCAAACATCAAGAGGCAAAGGAGCATTTGCCCAAAAGCCAAATGTATAATTTCTAAGATTTCAAATCCTGAATTTTTCGGTATGTTCTTCTTTACCGTTATTTATTTTTATTCTCTTTTTTATCTCCAATTAAAATCATTTTGTTTCACTACTAACTTTCCGACAGAAATAAGAGTGAATCGCTCAACGCTAACAGATTTTCTGATTCACAATCAATAAACGAAGTCTTTAATTTATTTGACTTGAACAACATCAAAATTTTCACAATCCTTTGTTTTAAGCAATTTACAGATTTTAGATAGATCAAATAAAACCATCAAAAAATTCTTTAAATTTTTATCAAAAGTAAATCAAACAACAAATTAAAATAATGTGAGGAAACTTACAACAATCTTAGGTATACTGCTCTTTTCTTTCTCTTTGTTCCTTGTTCTATCTCACAGAAAAGAAATAAGGTACAGCTTTATTGAAGTAGAAGGTGGTGAAACTTCGGGGATTTTTGCAGAAAAAGCAAAAACCTTTGGGAATATAGTCTATGCTCAAGACTTACTCTTATCTTTTGATGGAGACGAATTTGGCACAATAGAAGTTCAGGCGGAAAAATCAGTATATAATTTGAAATCTGGTATAGTAGAAATCAGCGGAAATGTGAAACTAAAAGCTAAAAATATTTACGCAGAAACTAAAAAAGCAAAAATCTTTTTAGATGGAAATGTCATAAAGAAGATTGAAGGATACGAAAATGTAAAAGTTGAAACAAACGGGAAGACAATAAAAGCCGAAAAAACAGAAATAATACCAAAAGAAAAAGTTATAATATTCACAGGTAATCCTACTATATATCAAAAAGGACTTGAAATCCAGGGGAAAATAATAAAAGTGTTTGTAGATTCAGACACTGTTGAGATAGAAGATACAAAAGCAAAAAGTACAAGTCAATAAAAAAGGTGATTGGCTAAAATAAACCACCTGTGGTAAATAGGGGGTAAAATAAATATGGAGATTATTGAAATTTCAAAAATCATAGCTGGTGAGAATAAAACGATACACTATCTTCCAAGTAAGAAAAAGAATTATTAAAGGAATTTGATAGCTGTCTGTATTGTGAATGTTAAAAGAAACTTCATCAAAACTTTGAGAAAAAAGTAGTGGTGAAAACACAGGAGAAATTTCCTTCGTATTTAAAAAAATGGAATATAGGTTATAGAAGGTATAATATGCGTGGCTATGATATATCTGACAAATTAATTGATTTGTTAGCAAAATATGACAAGGTGGCTTATAATCGATAATCACCAAAGTTTATTAAGTAGTTCTTGTAATTTTTGAAGACTTCCCATTAATTATTCATTCTTGTCTCATTTCTTTATAAAACCAACCTACCTATATATCCAAAAAATATTTAATTAAAAATTTCAAAAACATAAAAATATTATTAAAAATCGAGAAGTAAAAAATTTAGTAAAAATTGTTCTTATTTGCCCCTCAAAGATACAAATAACGAAAATTGACAAAACACAAAAGGTCAAAAACTAAAATATAAGACTTGTTATGTTTGATAATGTAAGAGAGAAAATTTTGCAAGCACTCTTTGAGTCTGCAAAAAAAACCGAAGATAAAATTTACATCGTTGGAGGATTCCCACGAGATCTGATTTTAGGAGAATATAATTTTCACGACATAGATAT
>JAWAEI010000119.1:0-2824 GCA_038891475.1 Candidatus Pacearchaeota archaeon
AAAGAAGTAGTATAAAAGATACAATGAGCTAGGATTTTGTTGATGACGCTTTTTTCTTGTTTGCTTTACTAAAGTTGTAAAAACAGAAAAATTTAAAAATAAGTGGGAATATCAAAAAATGACAAGCAGATGAGTCAGAACATATAAAAGAGTGTAAGAAGTATGGATGAAGAGGAGCTTGTCCCATCAGAAGAAGAGAACATCGATGAGATCATAGACGAATTAGAATTGGATGACTATTAATTTTTTTAATTTAAGTTCAGTTAATTGGGGATTGTCAAAAAAAGAGTATTTAAAATTTTAATTTCCATACAGTGATCTCCTCGAAGAAGAGATTTTGAGATAAAACTTTTTTTGTTTTAAATCCAAGTTTTTTGAAATCTATTCTTTTTGATAGAGAACTTGTTATTAATAATATTACACCGTTATCAGAAAGATATCTCTTACATTGTTTAAGGAATTTCAAAGTTAGTTCATTTCCTTTTTTTCCTCCTGTTGTAGAGATTTTTGATACATCGGGTTCTCTTTCTTCTAATGGTAAATAAGGAGGATTAAAGATTATAAAGTCGAATTTTTGTTTTGGAATACTTTCAAACAAGTCAGATAATATGCACTTAAACCCCAACTTTCTGCAGCATTCAACGGCTTTTTTATTTATGTCACTTCCTAAGATATTCTCTTTCTTAATTCCTAAAGAATTTGCTGCTTCAAGTAAGATTCCAGAACCAGAACCAATCTCTAGCAACCTTAAGATTCCAAACCTATTTATAAATTTTGGGATTTCTATCTCCATCGCTTTTATCATAAGATAGGAATCCTCTGCAGGTTGGTATATTTCATACTCCATTACATCAAATTAAAAACACGCCCATGCCGGGAGTCGAACCCGGATCTCCAGCGTTCTGTGCTAACCCTTTTATTATACCACTTTTTTAAATTAATCTTATTAAATGATTTGTACTAAATCTTCTAAGGAAGTCTAATTATATAAACTAGCACGACAGGCTAGCGTCATAGCCGTTAGACCACATGAGCTTAAAAAATAAGGACTAAAATAATTTTTAAATTTTTTGTGAGAAGGAAATATCCTATGCGCTTTAAATATTTAAATATAATCTAAACAGCTCTTTTCTGGATGACCCTTTTTCCACCCATATACTTCCATAGGACCTTCGGAATTTTTATACTTCCATCCTTTTGCTGATAATTTTCAATTATTGCAACCATCGCCCTCGATGTTGCAACAACTGTGCTATTTAAGATGTGAACATATTTTTTTTCTTGCCCATCAATGTATTTTGTATTGAGAGCCCTAGATTGAAAATCAGTACAATTACCAGCCGAGGTTACTTCAGCATACTTCCGCTGGCGCGGGAACCATGCTTCTATATCATATTGTTTAGAAAATTTGTTTCCTAAATCTCCAGAACAAATTTCTACGACTCTGAAGGGGATTTCTAAAGTTTTGAAAAATTCTTCTGCTATCCTTTGCATTTCTTCAAGTGCATTATATGATTCTTCTTCACAACAAAAAATGACCTGTTCTACTTTATTGAATTGATGCATCCTAAAAAGCCCCTTTGTATCAAGACCATGAGATCCAATTTCCTTTCTGAAACAAGGAGTGAGTGTGCATAGTTTTATAGGAAGGGATTTTTTGTTTAGAGTTTTATCTTTAAACAGTGAAACAAGGGGGTGTTCCCCCGTTCCTATGAGATAAAGATTTTCATTTTCTATTTTGTAAATCATGTTCTCGAAATCTTCTAGACCATTGAGTACAGAAAAAATTGTTTCAAAATTAAGGAGAAGTGGAGGAATTATCGGTGTAAATCCTTTCTTCGTTATGAAATCCATACCATATCTCTGTAAAGCGTAATCTAACAAGGCTATATCTCCTATAAGATAATTAAATGAATACCCCGCATTCTTTCTTCCAGCCTCAAAATCTGCAAGATTAAGTTGTTCAAGTAGCTCTGCGTGATTTATTATATCAAATCTAGGTTTGGATACCTTTCCCCACTCTCTTATTATGACATTCTCCCTAGAATCTCTCCCTATCGGAACAGAGTTGTGGATTAAATTTGGTATTTTTTGTAATTCCTTTTGCAGCATTTCATAAGTCTTTTTCTCTTCATTCTCAGTTCTTTCTAATGAAGCAAGAGTAATCCTTGCCTTTTCTATTAAATCTGAAACATCTTTATTACCCAGCTTCTTTTCTTTGTTTATTTTTTCACTTATCTTATTTCTTTCTGACCTCAATTTATCTCCATTTACCTTTAATTCTCTCCATTTAGAATCTAGCTCTAATACCCTGTCTATAAGTCTTGGGTCCTTAAACCTCTTTTTCATATTTTCCTTATAAATCTCTGGTTGAGATCTTAAGATCTTTATATCAATCATACAAAAAAATAGAAAAGATTTATATTTAAAGGTTCTGGAGAATCTAAATAGAACCAATAAACTAAAAAGATTCATTAATAAATCAACTTTTAGACCTTTTATAGCCACAAATCCTCTAGGATTCGATAATCTCTGGGTTTCCTTCTTTAATTATCTTACCATTTTTTATTATATAGACTCTATCAACTTTTATGAAATCAAAAATCCTTTTATAATGTGTTATTAAGATTATGATTCTTTTTTTGTTTTTAAATTGAGATATGGCCTCTGAAACAGCTCCTACAGAGTTTGCATCCAGCCCAGAATCAAATTCATCTAAGATTACAACTTTTGGAGTAAGTACAAGCATTTGTAGTACTTCTGATTTCTTCTTTTCCCCTCCAGAGAAACCATCGTTAATGTCTCTTTTTAAAAGATTGTAATC
>JAWAEI010000120.1:0-2819 GCA_038891475.1 Candidatus Pacearchaeota archaeon
TTCAATTTTATAACCACGTGAGAATGGTAAATATTTTTTATATTCTGTCAATTGATCTTGAAAAACAATTTTTCCGTAAATATCTTTTATAGTAATAACAGCATTCAGTGGCTTTAGGGTTTTAGCATCACGAATTTTGCCAAAAATAAAACCTTCTGTATCACGGTCTAAATAGATATCTTTTTTTAGGTGAGTTTCATCTTTTGGGAAGTTGATATATTCGTTAAATTCAGGATAATTGGGAGCTTTAACCACTAATTTATATTTTTTATCGCAAGGAATTTTTAGATAGTATTTACCATTATTATCGGTTTTCGTTGCATTAATGGTTTTGCCTTGATCATCTACTAATGAAACAACCGCTGATAAAGGATTTTTAGATTTGGTATCATAAACATTACCTTCAATAGAGCATTCTTTTACTTTTTTATGTTCAGGATCAATAGAAATATTTCTATGGATATTAAGGTTATTATCTTTGAATGAAGCAGTAATGATATCTTTATCTCCATCACCGTCCATATCATACCCTAAAATTCGGGAGTTCCAATTTCCTGAACGAAAAGAATTTCTTGGTCCAAAATGTCCTTTTCCATCATTTAAATGAACGTTTACGTTTTGGTCACGTGAAGAAGCTGTGATAGCATCTATATCACCATCTAAATCAAAATCATCTAAAACAATATCAAAATTCATAGCTCCGGATAAAACAGGCTCAAAAGATTTAAAGGTTTTATCACCATTGTTATGAAACCAATAGATATTATTACCCAGATAAGTAGCTGCAACTACATCAGGTAAGCCGTCTTTGTTAATATCAGCAACTTCAAAGCCCCATACTGCATGTCCCCCACAATTTAATGTAGTACCTTTAATAAAATCAGTACCATTACCATAATGAATATAAACCAATCCATCATCACAGGAAGTCAAAATATCATTTTTTCCATCGCGATTCATATCATAAAGGACTACTTTACGAGGTTTATCCCCTGTAAAAAATGATTTCAGATAAGTAAAATTACCATTTCCATCACCTGCAAACAAATAAACTTTATTTTCATTATTAGCTATAGTAATTAAATCTATATTTCTATCATGATTAAAATCTCCTGCTGTTACCCAATGAGGAAAAGAGCCTGTATTAAGTGATTTAATGTTCTGAAAATTTCCATTACCTTGGTTTAAATGCCAATTTAATTTACCATCTTTGATGGATACAGTAGCTAAATCTGGCTTTCCATCATTGTTAAAATCCGCAGCCCAAATGGCTCTTGGTGAATTTCCCGTTGGAAATGATTTTGCAGGACTTAAATTCCCTTTACCATCATTAAAATGAATGTTGATTTTACTGTCTACTTGTGAACAAGATGCTAAATCTATGGTACCGTTCCCATCAAAGTCGGCTGCTGCAACACTCCAAGGTTCTTGCCCTGATGGCGTTGAATACTTAGGCAGAAAAATAGTGTGAGAAATATAAATGGTTGAATCTACGCCTGATAAATTTTCAACCTGAGCATGTACATTAAAAGAAAAGAACATAATCCAAACCAATATTCGCAAAAACTTCATATATGAGTTGATAATAAATTTTTGGAATGTGTACTTTAAAATAGCTGATAATGAATACCCACTAACTTTCATTTAAAAAAACATCAATAGTTAGAATGAAAGCAAAAATAATATAAAAAAAAAAGTTTTGCAAATAAAAAATGATTGATGAGTTAAATAAAAATAGCTTTTTATAATAAAAAATTACCTAAATTTTTGAATCACTAAACTCTGTATCCTCTGGGATAAGATAAAAAATTATTTTCCGAAAATACTATCTGAAAGTTTATAGAGTAGCTCTAATTACTTTCATATTAAAAAAATACTTTAAAATTTATCATTTTTATAATGATAAGCTTACTTGTTGTTAAAAGAAAATTGCAATTGATATAATTTCGCATAAAGCCCATTTTTTTGAAGAAGTTCTTCATGGTTACCAGATTCTACAATTTTCCCTTCTTCTATAACTAAAATTTTATCAGCATGAATAACAGTAGAAAGTCTATGAGCAATAACAATAGAAGTTCTATCTTTCATTAAGTGATTAAGAGCATCTTGGACAAGCTTTTCAGATTCATTATCTAATGCAGAAGTAGCTTCATCAAGAATGAGGAGTTGGGGATTTTTTAAGATTGCACGAGCAATAGCAATACGTTGACGTTGCCCACCAGAAAGCATCGTTCCTCGTTCTCCAATTACAGTATCGTAACCATGAGGCAATTGCATGATAAAATCGTGTGCATTAGCAATTTTGGCTGCATGTATAATTTCTTGACGAGTTGCAACAGGGTTAGCATAAGCAATATTGTTTGCAACGGTATCATGAAATAAAATCCCTTCTTGCGTAACTATTCCCATTATATTCCTAAACGAACCTGCATGAATTTGATTTAATGGTATTCCATCAATAAAAATTTGACCTTTTGTAGGCTCATAAAATCTACAAATTAAGTCTACTAATGTAGATTTGCCACCACCTGATGGACCCACCAAAGCTAATGTTTCGCCTTTTTTTAGAGTAAAATTAATATTTTCTAATGCATATTTATTTTTGTTTTCGTATTGAAAATAAAGACCTTCCACTTTTAGTTCCTGATGAAACTGATGAATTTTAATTCCTTCATCAGATTCAGAAATTGGTTTTTCTTCTAATAAAAGCTTTTTTATTCTTTGGTAAGAAACAATACCTTTTTGAATTCTTGAAATGGCAGAAGAAAAAGTTTTTATAGGTGCAATAAATTGAGCAAATAAAGCTATAAAACCAATAA
>JAWAEI010000121.1:0-2803 GCA_038891475.1 Candidatus Pacearchaeota archaeon
CTTGATAAGACATACAAGATAATTAGTGTTGTTGGGGATGCAAGGCAAGAGAAAGTTCTTCTTGAAGCTGGAATAAAGAATGCAGAAGGTATCGCAAGCTGTTTATCCCAGGATTCAGACAATATTCTTGTAGTTGTGACCGCACGTTATCTCTCACCGGATATAAAAATTGTTGCTAGAGCAAATGAGGAAGAAAATATCCAAAAATTCAAAAGTGTGGGAGCAGACTATGTAGTGTCGGATAAAATGATAGGAGGATTGAGAATGGCTTCAAGTCTAATAAGACCTACAACGGTAGAATTCCTAGACGAAATGCTAAGAGGGAAAGGTGGGAAGGTATATAGATTTGAAGACATTAAGATTCCAGATAAATTTGTAGGTAAAACATTGAAGGAGCTTTTCCACAATAAAGGTATGGCTGTAGTAGCATTAAAAAGAAACGGAGAATATATATATGCTCCACCAGATTATACGAAACTTGAAACAGGAGATATTGTCGTGCTTCTTGCACAACCCAAAGATATAAGAGAACTTGTTAGTTCATAGCATATCAAAAAACATAGCAGCATATCAAAAAAACATACCAACAAGGCAATCATAAAAAGTCTATCAGAAAGATTAGAGATGTAGTTCAAAAAAGAGTATTTATTTTGTGAAATTTTTTACAAAGTTTTCTAAATAACATTTACATTGTGGCACAGTTTGCTTTTAAAACAGCTTTTTTAGGTGGCAACTTCAGAGATGATGTTGAAGGGATAAGAAGTTTTGGGATCTTGTAAAATAACTCATTACTATGATTTGCAAATCTATTTTCAGAGTATATCTAAAATTAAAACTTTATCTCAATGAATTCTATCTTAAGTTTCTTGAATTTATAGAAGGTCTTTGAAATTCATTAAAATCTTCTCACATTCTTTATTCACATATTGCTGGTTAAAATTCAGTCGCGGACGTTAAGGAAGAGTATATATTCAATATTTTTGGAACGTTAAGGAAGAGTATATATTCAATATTTTTGGATATGCTCCGGGAGAAGTTATAGTTATTGAGGCGGAGTAATCATTATCTTCGAGTCCGACCGGGTTAGCTGTTATAAGAACATCCTGGGGGAAATTTCCGGATGTTGGAGATATAGAGAGCCAGTTGCAGTTTGTTGTGAGCCACCGTTTTTGTGCTTTATCAAAGTATGAGCAATTACCTTTTTGTATGTTAAATGTCCCAGGTCTCCCGCATACCTCATCTACTTTTATTACCCTTGTAACTGGATCTGTGTTATTATTCCTTGTCAGGTATATAGAATTAACATTATCATCTATTATTATTACATTGTAAGTTGGTTCTTGAACATAGGCTGTTGTGACTTCACTAAAAATAGATTCGTCTCCCCATTCGTAGAAGTATGAGTTCATTATGGAGAAATTCACAACTCTGTTGCATATTCTTGGGTCATTATCTGGTATTGCTCTATTTATCAGATATGTCCCAGGTGCTACGCAGGTTAGCTGTAGTTCCCCCCAGCTGTTAGATATATTGTATCTACCGTATGCCGTAGTATATGTTGTCGGGTTGTTTGACACTGAACTATAAACTAGAGACAAGCAATATCCTTTTGGGAGAGCATCAAGGGAAAGTCCTATGGGGTAAAGTTTACCCATTGTCATAGCAGGTGGAAAAGATGTTATATCAAGGTCAACAAAGTATGCGACGACTGGAACAGTTATTGGAGTATTAATAGCAGATGAGGAATTAATTTCAAGTATCGCTGTATGAGTTGTTTGTGAGTTCATTTTGGTTGTATCCGCGGTAATATAAACTGTAGCAGGGGGAACTTGTCCAGATCTTGGTGAATATGATAACCATCTTGGTCCGGATATGTTATCGGTTATATTGAAATCTGAATTTAGGAACTGGCAGCTGTATATTCCCATAACACCGTATTTTGTTGTTTGACTTGGCCAGTCTTCTGGGTTAAATGCGAACGGTAGCATTGTATCAATTGGACATCCCTGTACCAGGCAAGTGGAACTGCAGTAATCTGATGAATAATATGATAAACAACTATAACTACACTTCGGAGAATTAAGATATAGTAAGGGCCTTATATATTTCACATAGATTTTTGCAAAATCAAATTGATCAGGACAATAGAAATAAGGACAGGTATTGTAGGGGAATATTCCGGTATATATGGAGAGCTGGTCTATACAGCTTGTTACCTGAACTGGGATAATGATAGATGTAGAACCGGTACCTGATATATTGTTTACTGATGCATATGTGCTCCGAACAACATTGTAACCTGAGTAATCTGAATCTGAAATGAGAGCGACAAGGTTTGATTGATCCATACTCCTATAGGACACATTTATTGTTATATTCCTTGGTGTTGTTGAGTTTACTCCTATTTCAGAATTTTCAGGTGGGTTAATAGAAGTTATCATTATCCAGTTTTTCCCGGAGATAGGGTATATTATCCTTTCTGTTATTATTCTTGAACCCCACCTTTGCGAGAAATAGGAAGATTGTGAGAGAACAAGAGCTATAGCTGATGATGTTGTAGGAACTGTAACTCGGAAAGAGTAGTTCAGGTTGTAGCACCCTGATTGTGTTATTGGTATGGTAGAAGAAGTCAGTACATCAGGGTATCCACAGGAAGAAGGATTTTCTGGATAACTGATGACACCTATGTAGTATCGGCTACTGAAGAGAGAAGATGGTTTTGCGATTTCAATTTCTGCTTCTACCGTTAGAGTTTCTCCTGCCTGAACTATTCTCCCTTTCTGGGGATTAGCTCTTTTTATTT
>JAWAEI010000122.1:0-2756 GCA_038891475.1 Candidatus Pacearchaeota archaeon
TCAGATGGTGCTTTAATAGGGGGAGGGTCTATACCAAAGCCGGGAGAAATAACGCTTGCTCACAGGGGTGTTTTGTTTTTGGATGAATTACCTGAATTTGCAAGAAGAGCTCTTGAAACGCTCAGAACAGTTATTGAGGAGAGAAGAGTTGTTATATCAAGAGCTCAAAGAACAGCAACTTTTCCCGCTAATTTTCAGCTTATCTCTGCTATGAATCCCTGCCCATGTGGGAATTTTAAGAATCCAAAAAAGGAATGCAGATGTTCTCCTTCTCAAATAAAAAAATACATATCAAAGATATCGGGGCCTCTTCTTGATAGGTTTGATATATTCCTTGAGGTTCCTTCTCTTGAGGCTGAAGAAATATTATCTGTCAGAAAAACAGATAGCTTGGACCAGATGAAAAAAGCTAAAGAGCATGTGATGTTAGCTCACCAGATACAAGAATCAAGGTATAAGCATTATAGCTTTTCTTTTAACTCTGAAATTCCAGTAAAACTCCAAACAGAGTTTCTGAAGTTAGACAATGAGAGTGAAGAAATTTTGAAAAGTGCGATCAAAAAATATTCTTTATCAGCAAGGGCTGTTTTCAGAATCCTGAAAGTTGCAAGAACTATTGCAGATATTGAATTTTCAGACAAAATAAAACCGCCTCATATACTTGAATCTATAAGTCTTAGAAAAGCTGAATCATTCTTTTACCAAGATGTAATACATTTTTAATAATCAGGAATAATAATAAACAAGATTATATTGAATTTGATGAGCTTGCTGGTTAGAAAAAATAAAACCAAGGGAAAAATTAATAAAGTCAGGGAGAAGGGATTGAAAACTCGTGAGAAGATATTGAAGGTTGCAACTAAGCTCTTTGCTAAGTATGGTTTCGCTGGTGCAAGTATGGATGAAATATCCAGATATCTTTTACATCCGATGATATAGTAAAAGATTCAGAGCTTTTCTTTAGGAAGATAATGGATTACATTTCAAGGAATCAGGATTATGTAAAGATACTCATAAGAGAAATTCTTGATGAGAATGTCCCAGTCAGACAACTTTCTCAGGAATACGTGCCAAAGCTTTTGAGTTTTGGCCAGAAGATTCTTGAGGAAGGAGCTAAAAAGGGAGTTTTCAGAGGAGGTGTTGATCCTTTGCAACTTTCTATTACTTTGACTGGTGCAGTGATTATATATTTCCTTTTCATTCCGATTATAGATCCTTTTATACCTGATCCTTTGAGTAAGAAGGCTATTGAAAAAAGAGTTCGACACATTGTTGATGTCTTTTTGAATGGGATCAAGAGGAGAAATTAAGATAAAATTAGTGATAGTTGTGTGGGTTTTTGTTTTTGGCTTCATATAGATGATTTCTATTCCTAAAGTAAGTTTTGCTCACTACACAGATCTTCAAAATATTACGGGCACAACGGTTTTCGTATTTGATGAGCCACTTTTATGTGTTGCTGATAAAAGAGGAGGAGCTCAGACAACAAGACAGGTTGATGCGCTTTTTCCTCCACACATATCTTTAGGGATTGACGCTCTCGTTTTGAGTGGTGGGAGTGCTTTTGGACTAAATTCTGCTGCTCCAGTTGTTCAGTTCTTAAAGGAAAGAGGAGTTGGATTCGGAATAGGTAATGTCAGAGTTCCAAGAGTTCCTACAGCGTGCATTTTTGATCTTCTTATAGGTCAACCTGTCGCTCCAAGTGTAGAAGAGATATATCAGGCTTGTCTTTCTTTAAAGAGGGAATTTTCCGATGAAGATTTTGGATGCGTTGGAGCTGGAACTGGTGCAACATGTGGAAAGATATTCGGTGTTCCAAATTCAACAAAAGCTGGTATAGGATTTGCTTGGTCATCTATAAAAGATGAAGAAGGTTATGAAATCAAAAATTTCGTTTTTGCTGTTGTGAATGCTTTTGGAAATATAGTAGATAATGGAAAGATAATAGCTGGAGCACGTAAAGGTGGATCTTTTTTTGATTTTGTTGAGTTTTCTGAATTCCATCCCCCAAGGTATCCTCAGGATTATTTCTCTTCAACTGTTCTTCTTGTTGGTTTTACAGAGGGAACATTTGGTTCATCCGAGTTAGCTATATTAGCACAGGCTATGAACTCAGCTCTTGCATCGTGTGTTAAACCTGCGCATACTCCTTTTGATGGTGATATAGCTTTTGCTATTTCTTGCGCCACGAAGAAAGCAAATATATTTAGTGTTTTTGGAGAATTCTATAGGCTTACAAGAAAGGCAGTTATAGACTCAATTTTTAAGGCTAAATCACTTGGAGGAATTCCTGCTTATTCAGATATTAAGATTTGATTCTAATTTCTTGAGAAATTGTTTTTTGAGTGAAAGTTTTAGAATTTTCAGTAGGATATTTTTCTATTTCACGGTATACATATCATTTTTCACAATGATTTACCATCTTTCTTTCCCTGACTGTTTGATTTCAAATCGTGTGTTGTGTTGGAAAGTATTTTGTTAGGAGATTGAAATTTCGCTAACGTATTTTTCCTTCAATGATTTTTTCAGTTCTTTTTATAGTTTTTATATCCTTTTTCTTTGAGTTCTGTTGATTTTTTATATACTTCTTGTTTCATTTTTTCTCTGTATTCTTGAAGTTTTTGAGCTATTTGAGGATATTTCAATGATAATATTCTGCAAGCTAGTAATGCGGCATTTTTAGCGTTATTTATTCCCACAGTTGCTACAGGAATCCCAGAAGGCATTTGCACTATTGAAAGCAAGGAATCAAGTCC
>JAWAEI010000123.1:0-2741 GCA_038891475.1 Candidatus Pacearchaeota archaeon
GTTAATTCTGGAGTAAGAACAAATTTGTAGTAAGCTCCGTTATTTATGTTCTCAGTACCAGTAGCAAAGTTTATTAAATTACCAGAGACTCCCGGAAGTCCGGGTAAAGATGGCTTTGGAGCTTCTTCTGATGGTTTTGTTTCTTTTGGTTGTTCAGTTGGTTTTTTTTCTTCTGGTTTGGTTTCAGGAGCTTTATATTCAGGATCGTATTGTTTTATAAGATCTTCTGAAGCTGATTTCGGCTCTAAAATTGTTTCTCCAACTGTTGAAGGTAGTCTGAAAATCTGCCCTTCTTTAACCAGAACAGGTTTAAAAACATTTGCCGGATCAAAAACTTCTACTACTCCTTCACTGACAACAAGTTCTCCTCCTTCTCCAGGAATGAAAGAAATTCCAAACTTTGTTCCTCTGACAGCAGCAACACTTGTTTCGGTTTCAACCTTGAAAACCTGATCTTTTGCCTTTCTTATACTTGAGAAAATTTTTCCCGTAAAAAGAAAGAGAGTTGTATTCTTTTTCTTTGAGAAATCATCTCTAACGAGTTCTTTAACCTGAACACTTGTTAGACCGAAGAGTTTTATAATTGTTTCTCCCTGAAGGATTAATTCAAGATAATCATTTTTTCCATTAACCCTTATTTCTGCATCTTCAGGAATTTCATCTCCAACTTTAAGTAATGTCCATTCTCCTTCACCAACTCTATATTCACTTGTTCCAACAAAGGAGTTAACCTTTAAAACACCTTTTTTACTTCCCTGTGCATACAAAATAGAAAAAGTCCCAAGAATTATAAATATAATTAAAATTCTTTTAAACATATCAAACCTCCCTTACTAAAAGATTGCTTTTATATACATAAAAATATCGTTTTTGTAATCAAAAATTTCAACATGGTGAAATAGATATTTGTACTCAAAACCAAATAAAATGTTATCTGACATATAAAAGTTAAAGCCAATAAACAATCTTGAAAACTCACTTGAAAGTGTTAAATCTTCAATTCTTTTAATGTCTGCTTTGTGAAAAGATATTCTTAAATCAAGAATTTTAAAAAATTTTCTATTCGCTATAAATGAAATATACAATTCTGGATTTTTGTTTTCTCTATCCTGTTTTTCAAACTCAAATTGCAATTTTAAGTTTTTATCAAAAAAGCCAATCCCTGAAGATATACTGTAGTAATTATAGCTTGAATTAATATTATCAAGGTTAGAAAATTTATAAGCTCTCTCATTCTCATAAAAAACATCAAAATAATGAGGGACAAATCTTTCTGTGCAAAAAGCATAATTTAAATTCAGATTAAATAAATCAAAAAATTCTCCCATAACACCACCAAAAAATCCTACTCCTTTAGTATATATACCAGCATAATCAAATTTAAGAGAAAATTTTAAAAAATTATTTTTGTAAATAGTAGAATCTATTCCAGCTTTATAGTTAAAAATAAAGTTTGAAGAATTATCATTAAATTGTGCTGGTTCATTTTTAATGTTTATTTTTTTTATATTTTCTGGGTCTGTGTCTATTACCATATCAATAGTTGTGTTGATGCCTTTAAGAAGCTCTTCTCCAACAAAAAACAAGGGCTTTAATTTAAAAGAAGAAGCTATAATGTCAAAGTCAAGAATATTGTCAGTAATGATATGTAAAGATAGAAAATCAAGATTTAAAGATGCTATTCCTGAAGGATAGTAATAAAGTGGAGTCAAATGAGTTAAGTAAAACCTTTTTAAAAGAATCTCATCAGATAATGTTAATTCAACTTTTCTCTCTATATCAATTGATAAAAAGTCATTAGTGTAATTTATCTTTTCTATTTTTGAAAGTATTGATTGGATAGTTGAATATTTGTTGTAATAAAAATTTCCATTTGTATCATATATAAAATCCAGATTCATTGAAATTGAAAAGTTATCAAATGAAACTTGTGGAATATACCTTATAACATTAAATGTATAATCCTTTACAGAAAAGACTCCGTATTGAAAACCAAAATTATACTTAACATTTGAGTAAAGTGGTACAGTTATTAAAAATATTGCAAGTAAATACCTCATTATTTCTTCCTTAAAAAATATTCTATCATCACAAGTATTATGTACTTTTTTAATGCTTCCTGATCTGATAAGTTTTTGAGACTCTTATCAGTAGCGATTAAATCTTCAGTTTCTTTTTTTATTATTTCATAATCGGGTTTTTTAATGAATTTAAGTCTTGAGGCAATTTTTTCTTTCACGTATGCAAGATTTTCTTTTCTCGTCTGTGGATTAATAACATGGTTCCATCTATTTTCATAAAGGGCAAGAATGTCTTCTACATTACTATTTCCAATGAGCTCGTCTTTTATTGCCTGTAGTTTTGAAGTATCCATTTTATTTTTTTCTTTTTCTTTAACTGGAACAGAGACATTTTTAGGTTTGGTAGCTGGTTTTTTTATAACTGGTTTTACAAGTTCATTTAAATCTGGCATCTCTTTTTTAGCTTTGAGCTGGGCATCTACAGCTTTATCAAGTTTTTTACCAAAATTTTTAAAGAAAGAAATAATTAATTCAAAGATATTAAACTGTTCAAAAAAAGGAAGATATAATTTTGCTTCTTTAAGAATTTTTTCATAGTTTAAATCCAAAATTTCAGAGTAAGGTTTTAAAACCAGTTTACCATTGACATTGTGAAAAAATCTATGTGTAGCATTTTTTGCTTCTGGGTGCTTACTTTCACAATATGTCAATATTCTATAT
>JAWAEI010000124.1:0-2703 GCA_038891475.1 Candidatus Pacearchaeota archaeon
CTTAGAAAACCCCCTAACATCTAATTTTTTTAACTCTTCTAATGTCTTTCCTCTATAAGTGAATTCCTTTCTTTTTAATTCTTGTTCCTCTTTCATTTTACCTTTCCAGTTCTTTTTGGTCTTAGAAGTCCAACCTTTCTACCTGGAGGTGCATTTCTTTTAGCAACTTTGCTTTTAGGATTTTTCCCCCTCCCTGAACCAAAAGGATGGTCTACAACATTCATTTTGACAGCAGAGGTTCTTGGCCACAATTTTCCTTTAGCCTTTGATATATAATAACTTTTTCCAGCTTTAACGAGGGGTTTTTCCACTCTTCCAGAACCGCTAACTACTCCGATAATTGCTCTACACTTTTTATTAAATTTCTTTTCTTTCTTTGAAGGCATTAAGACATAAGCATAATCTCCAACAAATTTTTTCACTACACCAAATGTTCCCGCACTTCTTATAAATACCCCACCATCACCAGGGGTTGATTCTATAGCATAAATTTGTGTCTTTACAGGTATATTTTCAAGAGGGAGGATGTTTCCTTCCTTTATTTCATTTCCCCCTATTTTAATATTTTGACCCTCGACAGCACCTTTAAAAGCAGGTATGTAAAAGATTTTTTCTCCTACCTTTACTTTTGCTATTGGGGCAGAATGCCCAGGAGAGTTTAACAATCTCAAAATCACACCATTTCCGGACACCATATTCATTATAGAATAACCCAATCTGTATCTAAATGCCCTTCTTCTTACTCTATAAACTCCACTTCCATGCCCCCTGGCTTGTTGTATTATTCTTTTTCCCATTTTTTTAAATAATTAAATTAAACCCAATTTTGTCGCAACATCTATGGCAGGGTATTCTTTTTTTAATCTTACATAAACCCTCTTTTTGTTTTTGTGTATTAAAGTCCCCATTTTCTCAATTTTTACCCCAAACAAGGTTTCAATCTCTTTTTTTATTTCTTCCTTCTTCCTTTCCTTTTCTGTTTCAAAGACTAATGTATTCTTTGTTTCTATTATCATAATAGCTTTTTCTGTACTAATTGGTTTTAGTTTCATTTTTTATTTCTGTATCTCCTTTCAATCTTTTTTCAAGCTCTTTTATAGCATTTTCTGTATAAATTACAATTCTACCCAAACCCCCTTTAGCCAAATCTTGAACACCAAGTGTATTTACTTTTTTTGAATCTATTAACTTTGTCTTTATTTTTTCTTCACTAGAAGTTACTATTAAAGCCCCAGCACTTTTTCTATACTTTCTCCCCCTCATTTTCCCTTTTCCTTTTCTTATTTTCTTTCTTTTTATTGCTATCTCAAACAATCTCTCTCCTAAGATTTTTTTTAAACTAGATACGAAATCTCTAGTTTTCATATTAACTATTTTAGATTCTACAATTATAGGTATATTCTTCACATCTTCTTCACATAGGCTGATATATTTTGAAAGAATTTTCTTTTTATTAGCGGTTGCACTGAGAGCAGATTGTAGAGCAATTTTCATTTCCTTTTTATTTATCTTTTTATCCTTGGATAAAGAACTCTTTGGGGGATGCGCCCTTCTCCCGCCTCTTGTTGAGGAAACCTCTGCACCTACCCAATTAAATTGATTTCCTCGTCTTAAAAGGATCTTTCTGGGAATTCTTGAAATTCCTCTTCCATATCCACTTCTCCACACATGCCTTCTGTGAGATATTTTTCCAGAAGCAGAGTGTTGTTTTCCAGCCAAGAAAAAAGGAGAATATAGTTGCTTTGTTTTTTTTGCTTCTAAAACTTTGGAAACTATATCTTCTCTAATTTCTTTACAGAAAAAACTAGGATATTCTATTTCTTTTAATTTCTCTCCTTGTGTATTTAATACGACTACTTTGTTTTTCATCTTAATTCAACTAATTCATAAGATTTTTTTTCTTGTTTTTTTGTTTTTCTTAAGGGGCGTGTAACTATTATTTGTCTTTTTGCGGGGCCTGGGACAGAACCATAAATTATAGCAAAACCAGTTCTTATATCACCGAAATTATTTATATTCTTTAACTTCTCTGTTAAAGATGGTTTAGAGGATTTTACATCTCCTACTTCTATTATTTTGCTGTTATATATCACTCTTGTAAAAAATCCAGTTTGACCAGCCATAGCTACTCTAAAAGTGACTCTTGCAGGATGCCATGGGCCAAGACTTCCAGGTCTTCTCCTTCCCTTTTCAGATTTATGTTGTCTTAATTTGATTCCAAACCTTTTTACAGGCCCCTCAAAACCTTTTCCCTTTGTCACACCCCTTATATCAATTAATTCATTTTTTTTGAAAAAATCTTGAAAATTAATTTCCTTTCCTAAATGTTCTATCACAAAACTTATTTTATTTTCAAGAGCCCCTCCAAGCCCAATTTCACAGATATCTGGTGTTTTTTTTATACCAGTCCTCTTAGCAAGAGAATAACATATAATAGCTATATCGTCAAACTCTACTTTTTTGAGCGCCTCTTCAACTTTCTCTTCTTTTTTGTTTGGCAATTTTAACTTTCTTTTTAGTTCTTTGTCTAAATTTTCTGAAAGCAAGTCTTTGATAACCTTTCCATTTTTATATAATCTTACAGAAAGAATTTTTAGAGGCGGAGACTCAATAATTGTTACAGGAACGATTATTTTCTTATTTTTTGTTAAAGAGTTCGGAGTATTATCTTTTACATAAGCAGATAACATTCCAGATTTATAA
>JAWAEI010000125.1:0-2653 GCA_038891475.1 Candidatus Pacearchaeota archaeon
ACTTCCCTTATTTTCTGGTGGAGTTATAACCTCAACTTTATCGTTGGGAAAATGTTTTGCGATTTCTTCTTAAATGGAAAGAGAGTTATCTACAACCACAATTTTTGATGGAGGAAGTCTCTGCTGAAGTAGATTTTCTATAACCTCAAAAACACTCCTTCTTACAGTGGGTATAACTGCAAAAATCATTTATAGAGTTTCTGTATGGCAATTTTGTTTATTTCAGAGGCAGACGGAATGAAAAATTTCGCCCGAAAGTCCTGAAGTTCTATATCTTCGGATGAACCACTGTTAATTTCCAATTCGCCGAAACTCCACCAACATTTCATTTCTCCCGCCAGTATTCCACAACCATAAAATCTGAATCTCGGGAAATAACCTACTTGGGATTTAATCATAGGAATCTTACCACTCAATGATAACTCTAGCTCATAAAGTAGATCAGAAAAAATGGCATAAGTTCTGATATTCTCTTGGTCAATGACCCATTTCTGAGAACCGAACTTTACTTCTTTGATTGATTTTACTTCAATAGTAACATCATCAATATAAATTTTTGTACCTTCCTTCACATCATCAATAACATCATAGTATTTGACAGGGTTAGGTGGTCTGAAAGAAAGTTCATCGGCTTCACAAATAAGATGATCAAGCTCACTGTGGCACAAATAAAACTTCAAATCCATGTAGCCTTGACTACAACTGAACAATGAGCAACCACCACCAACAGATTGATATACTATGAAGATGGGTTTTACTCCTTGGGTTATAGTAAAGAAGTATTCTGCTTGAGGTTCGTTTTTTATTTTTTCAGCAGGTTCACAAACTTCGCCCACAACACAATACAATAAATTAAAACCTCTCAACGATACAGAATTATTTATGCTTGAAAGCTCTACACTTACAACATAACCTTCCCATTTATCTGGTATCTGATACTCTATTCCTCCTATAGTTATGCTTGTAATCCTTTTTGGACTATGAACAAGTATCCTGAACATTTCATTTTTTATCTCTTTATCAAAATCTATTCTTTGAGCGGAGCCTCTTATGTAATCTCTCCAAGGCAATGACCCAAGTCCAAAAGGAGCATACCAATCTTCCTCAGAGAGAACCTTTTTCTTAATTTGTTGGCCACACGAGAACAAAGGAATAAAAAACAAAAAAAATAAAATATGCTTATTATACATATCAAGAAAATTCTAATAAAAGATAATTTATTGATAAATTCCTCCAAAGGAATATTTTTAGAATTTCGTTCTACATATCACAGCAAGAGATAAACCACAGGAATAATAACCTTAAATGACAAAATTGCTTCGTTGCAAAGTTCAATTTTTTCAGAAAGCACCTTTTCAGAAGTTCCTATCTGCGAAAGAGCATAAACAATCTTGCAGCAGAACATACTTAACAAAATAATAATAAAAGGGAAAATCATCAAAACCTTGATATAAAGTAATAAAACAAAAAAATAAAAAATAATAAACAAATCAAACCTGGTAGCCGCAGGATTTAGCTCGCGGAAAAATAAAACAAAATAAAACAAAAAACAATGTAGCCGCAGGCCTTAGCCTGCGTAATTTAACACAACCTAAATGGAGCGACCACTTGGTAATAAAATAACAACAAAACAACAAAAAAACTAAATAACGCAACCTAAAGGTTGCGGCTACCAGAAAAAAATAAAACAAAACAACAAAAAACCAATTAACGCAACTCAAGCAGAATGATAGCAAATTTATAATGAACAGTCAAAATGAAATGTAATAAAATGAGCAATCACCAAAAAATTTATTGATAACAAAGAAAAAGATTTATGTTGATAGAATAATGTCTTTATCAATTCCTGACGAAAGAAAGAAAAATTGCTGTTCCTCCGTTGTTGAAAGTAATTTTATAAAAAAACAACAATGCAAATCTGCTTTACAATATCAAATACTCTCCACAAAAGTTATGAAATTATGAAAGCTCAAGGTCTAATCATATTGAGAAAAATATGAGAAAACAAAGCTTTTGATGTTGAGAAAATTCTTCTACATACTGAAAAATCCGTGAATTGTCATGGATGGAGCTAATAGATTACATCTAAACATTTTTCAATAAAAACATTTACAAAATTACATGTATTGTAATCTTCAGCAGTTCAAGGTGAATTCAACAAGAAAATTTTCTATACTCCTATTTTTTAGTCCTATACCTCTACATCTAAATCAAACAAGCTCCGTTATCTAATTCTGAATAATAAAGTTTGAGTATCCACATATCAAAGTTAGTATCTTGATAAAGCATTTTGAGATTATAATATTCTGCCAACACCTGATTATTCTTTACAAATTCATGGTTGAGCAGATAAGAAAATACAACTTTGAATACAAACAAAACATACTTAACTGGTACGGTATAAATCTTAAAGATATATCCGAAGAGTTTGGAACTCCACTTTTCGTATTCTCACTTGATGAATTCATAAAGAGAATAAGAAGATTTAAGGAAAATGTGGGATATGGTCACATACTTTGTTTTTCTGTCAAGTCCAATAACAACCCCCATCTCATAGCATCATTAAAGAATGAAGGATATGGAGTAGATGTAGTATCTGGAGGAGAACTCTTCTTGGCAAGAAAAGTTGGAATTGCTCCTAAAAATATAGTTT
>JAWAEI010000126.1:0-2650 GCA_038891475.1 Candidatus Pacearchaeota archaeon
TATTCAAAAAGGTAATGTATTTGATTTTTATGCTGATAATACAAATATTGTTCCCTATCAGGTGGTTGTTGTTTTCAAGAAAGACAAGGAGAAGTTTTCTTTTGTTGTAAAGCCAGATTCTACTTCAAATTTCCTTTTTTCTTATACCAATGATTCAAAGGTTGAGCCACTTTACTCCGTAAAAAAGATTATAGGAGATCCTTATAATGTAAGAGTTAATGAAGATTATCCTTACCTATTGCCTTTTGCAAATGGAGTTGAATTTAAAGTAAGTCAGGGATATGGGACAAGATTCACTCATAGAGGATGGTTGAAGTATTCAATAGACTTCAGTATGAATATCGGGACTCCTGTTTATGCGGCAAGAAGTGGAGTTGTAGTTGCTGTGAAGGATAATTCAAAAATAGGTGGTCGAAGTAGAAGATATAGAGGGCATGCTAATTACATAACTATTGCACATGATGATGGCACTTTTGCTCAGTATGTTCATTTGAATTATGCAGGTAGCGTTGTAAAAGTTGGTGATGTTGTAAAAGCTGGTGATCTTATTGGTTATAGTGGTAGAACAGGTAGAGTTACAGGTCCCCATCTTCATTTTATGGTTTATAAACCAGTTGAAGGTGGTCTTGAAACAATACCTATAAAATTTCTGATGGAAGATGGAAGTGTTGCCTTTCTTGAAAGTAAAAAATTTTATACAGGATATAATCCAGATATTAGTGATAAAAAGCTGCTTTCACATAAAAATCAAACAAATGCTTATGGTATAGATGACGATGAAGATAGTCTTGGTGAACCATAAGGTTATGTTAGTTTGAAAATAACAATCTCTAAACACTAAGCTTATATTGGGTGCTTTTTTTTATTCCTCTTTAAATTGAAGAATAATTATAAGTTAACGGTAAGTTGACAATATTTTTTTTTATAATTAGAATATTACCTTCTAACTCAAGAAGGTATATTATGAAATTATCAAGTTTTTTAAATTCAAAATTTATATTGATAGGCGATAAATTTCCTTCAAAGGATAAAATCATAGAAAAGCTTATCGATAAAATAGCCTCAGAATATAGTTTTGAATTTAACAAAGAGGCGGCTCTTAAGGCAGTAAAGGAAAGGGAGGCTTTGGGGGAAACTTTTATTGAAGGTGTTTTGATTCCTCATGCGAGACTTGAAAATTTTAATGATTTGCTTATTGGTGTATATATTCCCCAGAGTAAATCTATTTTTTCAAATTCTGGTGAAGAAGTCAAAATTTTGTTTTTGATTTTTGCTCCAAAAACTTCTTCAAATCTTTACTTAAATCTCCTTGCCGCTATAAGTAATATCTCACAACAAAAAGAATTGTTTGAATCTATTATCAATTCAAAAAGTTCCCATGAGTTTATTGAAAAGATTGATAAGGCAAACATAAGGGTTAAAAAGAGTCTGACTGTCGAAGATATAATGACAAAAGATGTTGTGAAAGTAGATAGAAATTCATCCATAAAAGAAGTGATTAATCTTTTCAGAATAAAACATACAATATGTGGTATTGTAGTAGATGAAAATGATAATCTTAAAGGGATTATTTCGATAAACGAAATTTTATCAAAAGGAATGCCAGAATATACAACTATGCTTGATAATCTTTCTTTTATGAGTGAGCTTGAACCTTTGGAAGAATTATTAGAAAAAGAAGACCAAATTAAAGTAGAAGAACTTACGAAAAAAATATCTGTAACACTTTCATCTGACGATCCATTTGTTGAAGGGATTCATAAGTTAATAAAAAATAAGTTATTTGCAATTCCTGTGCTTGATAAAAATGGCAAGCCAGTTGGTATACTTTCCGAAATGGATATTTTAAACAAGGTTTTAAGAGCATAATTTCTGGAGAAAAAAATGAGTATTTCTAGTATCGTAGCATTGGTAATATTTATCTTAGTTTATATTATAATGACGGGAGAAATTATTAACAAAACTATAATTGCTTTAGTTGGAGGAGTATTAATTGCAATTTTAAAGATTATTCCACAAGAAAAGGTTTTTGAGTTTGTTGACTGGAATGTTATATTTTTGCTTATTGGAATGATGATAATAGTTGGTATAACAAAACATACAGGACTTTTTCAATTTGTTGCAATTAAAGCAGCAAAGATAGCTCGAGGGAATCCTATAACGATTCTTGTTCTATTAGTATTAATAACGGCTGTTTTTTCTGCATTTTTGGACAATGTTACAACCATTCTTATTTTAACGCCTGTAACTATACTGATTGCTGTTGAATTAGGGATTTCTCCAGTTCCTTTTATAATTTCCGAGTCGATTTCTTCTAATATTGGTGGAACTGCAACTCTAATTGGTGATCCACCAAATATAATGATAGGAAGTGCTGCTGGATTGGATTTTAATAGCTTTATTACAAACCTTACTCCTGTAATAATTATTATTCTTGTAGCATTTATTTTTATAATTTATATGTTATTTTCAAAGAAAATGCATGTTTCAAATGAAAGAAAGTCAAGAATAATGGATTTTGAAGAAAATAAATCCATAACGGATAAAAAATTACTTATTAAATCTCTTATCGTTTTGGGTGTTACAATAACTGGATTTATACTACATGGCATTATAAATGTAGAGCCTTCAGTTATTGCTTTGGGTGGTG
>JAWAEI010000127.1:0-2638 GCA_038891475.1 Candidatus Pacearchaeota archaeon
ATAAGCAATTAACGTGCTTCATGGAAAAATTTTATTAACAGTTGTCATATATGGGAATAGGACTCTAAAAAGTGGTGGTTTTTAAAATTATTTAATATTTATTTGTGGGGGAAATGAAAATAATTTAAGAGGGATATGAAAAAAATAAAAGGAATTTCTCCTTTAGTGGCGGCTGTATTACTTATAGCTATTACTATGACTATCGCAGGCATGCTGGCTTATTGGGCAACTAGTTTTACAAAGTCTGGCTTGCCAACAAATGTAACTGAAGTACAATGCATAGGTGCGAATATAAGGGTTTATGATTGCAAATACAATGCAACATTAAGTAGAGCTGATATTATTCTACAAAATATCGGAAGTGTAGACTTATCAAATATTACAGTTAATATTCAATATTTGAATGCTTCAATTCAATCCTTTTCTTTAAATGGAACTTTAAATAAGAATACCATAGCAAGCTATCAATTAAATGGCATAAGCTCTGATTACTCCAGATTTATCATCCTTACACCCTGCCCCGGCGTGGAAGCGACAACAACTTGTGGTAGGTGAATTTTTCAATGAAAAATGAAAAGGGAATCTCTGGTTTTGTAGCAGCAGTTTTGCTCATCGCTTTTACTGTTAGTGTGGGGAGCTTAATTTCCATGTGGATGTTGGGATTTACAAGAACTTCTACTGAAACTGTTGGAAAAGAAGCATCGACACAAATTTCTTGTAGTTATGCTAGCGTTGACCTAAGAGATTTAAAGTACAATAACTCTTATCTTTCTGGTAAATTTGTTAATACAGGAACTGTAAATTTGGGCAACCTCTCTCTTTTTATTTTACTTACCAACGCTTCCCAATTAAGATATAACTTATGTCTTGCTGACAATAAAGTAGTTAATTGTACAGATTCCCATAATCTTACCCTTGCTCCAGCTGATATCAGATCTTTTAATTTTTCTTCTCCCAACAATTATGATAAAATTAGGCTCACCACTAACTGCACCAATGCTTATGATGAGGCTAGCAGTTCTGATGTTAGTACAAGTTAATTTTTGATGTTAGTTTTTCCTGTCTTTTCAAAATTTACTACCACTTTTGGGAGTTCTAAATCTATATAAATTTTTCTATTTTTTCCTAGTTTTATTTATAAAGATTTTGTACCACTTTTAGGAGTTCCAACTCCTAAGAGTTGTATTTCCAATGCTTTTTAAAGCCTTTATATAGATTGCGAACCACTAATGGTGGTTCTAAATCTATATAAAGGGGAAAATTTTTGCTGATTTTTTTGCTTTACAAATCTTTTACAAAGAAGGACCTCGCGCCTATATTCTTTGTTTAATATCTCGCGCGAGGTGGACCGCCCAGTGGAGCGAACCAATAAACTACTTTATTGCCTGTTCTATTTCATTAAAAATCTGCTCTTCTTGTTGATTAAATTTTTCATCTAAAATATCGAAAATTTCTTCAGGAGAAGTGCCTGGTAGAATTTCTAAATCAACCTCTCCTTTTGTAGGAAATGCAACTTCTTGCTTTTTACCTAAGGCTAAAACAAAAATTGCTATGATTAATAAAACCAAAATTATGATTATTTTTAAGGTGAAGATAGCCACAAGATCATCTCATGGGGATTATTGGAAATGGAACTTCATAAGACCTTCCTATGATATAAATTTTGTAATCAACGTCCAACAAACTCATATCACCAACAATTATATCTCTATAAATAATTATGGAGGGGTTTCTTCTTACTTGTTTTTGGTTTAATTTTAAAACAATATTTCCAATATTTGTAGTGCCATTATAAATATAAGCGGTTAATACATATGTTTCCTCATACAATGTAACATTCCCTGTAATGTTTGTTAGCACTATACGAGGGTCACCCCAAAGATATTCTTTATTCCATGTAATGTTTCTTAGCTCGTATTTATTATCATCAACCCAAAGATAACCTTGTATCTCTTGACCGCTAAAACCTCTTGGAACAATGCCTATTCTCAAATATACAAAATCGCTAAAGTCTTTTAATATCCCTAAACCAAAGCCTACAATACTTCTTGGTAAAGGAGACGGTGGGCATTCTTTATCTATAGGGATAAATGTTGGTCTTCCTACAAAAGGCCTAATGCAAGGCTTAGTTGTATTATTTATTGGTGGCGGTGAGGGGGTGCCAACTTTACAACATATCAATTGATCCGGGCAAAGATTGCCTCTTAATTCTTCTCCATGACATTGTAATCCAACTGGAATACAACTTCCACCAGCCTTGCGACAAGAACTATAAGGAGGATAAGATGGGTCTTTTGGCACGGCCTGACATTCATTACCTACTAATTTACAATCATAATATTGCTGTTCTTGACTGATTATTAGAGGGCAAATTGTCGTATTATTAATAAATGTACATTTATCACCACACCACCCACAATAACTTTCGTTAGTTATTGATGGCGATTCCTTACATAATCCAGGGCATTTGTAAGGATGTGAACGAGGCTGTTCATCAAATAATCTACAATCCATTATATCAGGTCTTACCATAGAATTGCAAGGTAATCGACAATAACAATTACTTTGCCCAGAAGTGGATTGCGCGAAGGTTAAAGAAAAGGGGAAAACCACAAGAACCACAAAAAATAAAACTAGC
>JAWAEI010000128.1:0-2632 GCA_038891475.1 Candidatus Pacearchaeota archaeon
TAATATAAATTTTTAAAATGATTTTTTTCAATTAAATTTGCAAAAACCTTCAAAGTATATGCGATTAATGTTTGTGCTAGCCTGTATATCTATTTTTATATTAAGTTCATTTGAATTTAAGCTAATTAAGAGAATAGATGCAGTAGAATTAGGCAAAAAATTATTTTTTGATCCTATATTATCATCGGATAGTACCGTATCGTGTGCAAGTTGCCATAAACCGGAATATGGCTTTGCGGATAATGTTGCATTTAGTACAGGGGTAGGAGGTAAAAAAACATCAAGAAATACTCCATCTGTGTTGAATATGAAAAATCGAACGGCATTTTTTTGGGATGGTAGAGCATCTTCGTTAGAAGAACAAGCATTAGGTCCTATTCAAAATCCTGATGAAATGAATTTACCTATTTATCAAGCAGTTCAAAGGTTAAAAAATCATCCATTTTATTCACAAGCATTTTTGCAGGTGTATGGAAAAGAAGTAGATTCAGTACTTTTAGGTAAAGCATTAGCGGCATTTGAGCAAACCCTTGAAATAGAAGAAACACGTATGGATCAGTATCTTATGGGCAATGAAAATGCATTGAATGAATCAGAAAAAAGAGGATTAGCTTTATTTAATGGTAAAGCTGGTTGTATTGAATGCCATTTTGGACCTGATTTTACGAATGATCAATTCAAAAATATTGGTTTATATTCAGGAGGAAAAAATGAAGATTTAGGTCGTTATAATGTAACCAAAAATAAAAAAGATAAAGGTAAATTCAAAGTACCAGGCTTAAGAAATGTGATTTACACAGCTCCGTATATGCATGATGGACGTTTTAAAACTTTAGAAGAAGTAATAGATTATTATAATAATCCAGATATCGCCAACCCTCATCATAAAAATCGGGATAAGCTTATCAAAACTTTAAATCTCACTACTCAAGAAAAAAAAGATTTAATCAATTTTTTAAAATCCGCTAGTGCAGATAAACCGAATCCATTAATGAATTAATGATGTTTGTTTTAATTTCATGAAAAAAATTGCCCATGTAACCATTCTCAATCCAGTAGATCATACACGAATTATTAAATTGGTTAGGACACAAATAGAATTAGGTTATACAGTAAAGGTAGTAGGAAAACATCCCCATCAGCCTTTTTATCATCATTCTAATTATCAATTTTATTCAACAGGTTCTATAAAGCGTAATTTTTTTGAACGTTTTCAAACGCATCTAAAAATTTTATTTTGGTGGATAAAAAATGTATCTCAAATAGACCTTTTTTGGATACATACGCCAGAACTATTTTGGTTATTTATTTTGAATTTTCTTTTTAGGAAAAATCAAGTTTATGATGTACACGAAAACTATTTTGAAAATATTTACTACGCTGATTATTATCCTAAATGGATAAGACAGCCTTTATCTTATGTTGTACGTTTTATAGAAATTTTGATTGCTAAAATAGCTATTGTAGTGTATGCAGAGTATGGATACGAGAATATTTTATATGCAAAAGTTTATGAAATTATTCCTAATGCTTTTGATACCGATTTTTTACCTAATATTCAAAAAAAAACTCATTTTCAGCCTCTAAAATTAATTATCAGTGGTAATTTATCAGAAAGTTGGGGGATTATGAATGCTATTCAATTTTGGGAAGTTCAAAATCAATATCAACCTACGTATTTAACCATTATTGGTTATGCCCCGTTAAAAGAGTTTGCTCAAAAAATAAGATTAAGAATACAAAATTCTTCTTATAAAAGCTTGTGCCGATTAATAGGTATAGAATATTATGTACCTTATTCTGAAATAATACAAGCGATTTCAGAAAGTGATATTGTTTTAGCGCCGTATCAAATACATCCACAATTTCTTCATAAAATACCAACTAAATTTTTTGAAGCAATTGCAATGAAAAAAACACTC
Source organism: Candidatus Pacearchaeota archaeon (assembly GCA_038891475.1). Classification (GTDB taxonomy): domain Archaea; phylum Nanobdellota; class Nanobdellia; order Pacearchaeales; family GW2011-AR1; genus ASMP01. The sequence continues at coordinate 1,923 of JAWAEI010000128.1, forward strand.
TTATTCAGTAATATACCTTATTGGAAAGAACTGAATGCTAAATATTCTTTTGGTTTTTGTATAGAGCATTGGGATACTTATTGGAAAATACAGTTTGTATCATCATTTGAGAAAATACCAGAAGAATTTTACCATTGGAAATTTCAAATACCTAAAATTCAAAAAATTATGAAATTAATGGAGTAAAGTAAAGGTATTTTTATTTCCCGACGATTATAGATTGATTTTTTATTTGCTTATGTGTAATTTAAAAATTCTCATGTAACTTTGCGGCATGGCAAAAGAAAAACCCAGCATTCCACAAGGCACAAGAGACTTTTTACCTTTTCAGGTTCAGCAAAGGCAATATATTTTTAGAACTATTCAAAAGGTATTTGAAAACTTTGGTTTTTTACCTATTGAAACCCCAGCAGTAGAAAAATTAAGTACGCTTACAGGAAAATATGGAGAAGAAGGTGATAGACTTATTTTTAAAATTTTAAATTCAGGTAACTTTTTGGATGGAGTGGATGAAAACCTTATTCAATCAAAAGATTATATTAAATTAGGTTATCAAATATGCGAAAAAGCGTTAAGATATGATTTAACAGTTCCTTTTGCACGATTTGTAGTAATGCATCAAAATGAAATCGTATTTCCTTTTAAAAGATATCAAATTCAACCTGTTTGGAGAGGAGATTCCCCACAGAAAGGTCGTTATAGAGAATTTT
>JAWAEI010000129.1:0-2616 GCA_038891475.1 Candidatus Pacearchaeota archaeon
ATGATATACATCATTTTATCATATGGGGAAAGAGATTTGTTATGCCTCAAATCTGTTGGTTTCTGTTCAAATAATTTTTTGAATCTTACAAAACCCGATCTAGTTAATCTTATACACTCGTGAGCCTCCTGAGCATTTGCTACACGAGATCGCCATCTTCTTCCAACTTCTTGGATGTCATAGATTCCTGCTTCTTCAAAGAATTTACGGGCAATGCCAAAACCTTCGGATGAGACAGAGACAGAATCAGTCCTATGATATGTTATATAACCATTTTCAAAAAGACTTTGGGCAATTTTCATAGCAAAATCAGCAGAAAAACCTAATATTGACTTAGCGTTCTGCAATAAAGACGAAGTAATATATGGAGGATTTGGATAAGAGTAATCTACACCTTTCTTAAAATCTGAAAGCTCAACATGTTTTATTCTCCCAATAAATTCCTGAACTTCTGATTCTGAATGAAAATGCTTTACTTTTATTTTTCCATCCTTGTCCTTTTCATAAAGGAAAGCTTTGAAATCACCAAAATCTAAAAAAGCAACGAAATATGATTTTTTTTCAAAACTTACGACTTCATTCCATCTAAGAGAAACAAGATGCAAAACAGCAGACTGAACCCTACCTGCAGATGAATTTTTCCTTATTCTCCAAAGAACTGGAGATACGGTGTATCCTACAAGTCTATCAATAACTCTTCTTGAAATCTGGGCGTGCACAAGATTCATATCTATTTTCCTCAGTTTAGACAAAGAAGATAAAACAGCATCTTTTGTAATTTCATGGAAAATCGCTCTTTTAGGATCTTTCAAATCCAAAACACAAGCAACATGATAAGCAATAGCTTCACCTTCCCTATCTGGATCGGAAGCTATTATAATATCATCTGCGGAACTCAAATTTCTCTTGAGAAAAAAGACCACATTTCTTTTAAGAACTTTGAAATAAAGGTTAATGTTTCCATTAAGCAAATCAGAGATGGAAAACCCCATATTGTCTTGAGGTAGATCTCTTATATGCCCATAAGTAGCCAGAACCTTCCATCCGTTTCCAAGAAACTGATTTATCTTTTTAGCCTTCGTTGGAGATTCAACAATTAAAACTTTAACCATCTTATATAACATTATAATAAATCTGAAACTAGATACAGGAAGAAAAGTACAGAATCAACCAAAAATACAGGGTTTGTAAAATCAAAGCATAAGAACACAATGAAATGTGAATTTTTTCTGCCATTTCAAAAACAAGATTTTATTGCAATCAAATACACTAAAAAAAATGAAGAAAAAAGGAACATAAAAAGCATTCTGTATGAGGGAAATTTATAATCCTTCAAAAAACTAATCAAATTTTATCTTTCACAAACGCCCGTTTGAGCAATAAATACGAGAGCAGAGAAAAAAGAATCATAGATAATACTCCTTCAATAGAGAAGGATACACAAAGTGAACCAGAAGAGTCTTTATCTTCTCTTGGCAAAACTATTCCCATTTTTTCCAAAGACTGAGGATATCTGAGAGCAACAGATGTAATACAAGTAAGCGTTGCTTCCCATATGTGAGGTATAGCTATTCTGTTCTCATATCTATATTTTCCATTTTCTTCGAAAACTCTAGCAACTTCTCCCATATGTTTAGTTGATGTTGGAACTTCTTCGACAAGTATTTTAAGAAACTTTTCAGCTTCTCTGCGAAATTCTTCTGATACTTGAAATCTTGTCCTCTTGAGCTTTTCTGCTGCAACTATAAGAGAAAGTATCCACTTAGCCTCATACATGATTAGTTTTCGCTGGTAGAAGTTATAATAAAGAACACCTATAACAGACCTCCCATATTTTTCAATCCAGTCATCACTCATAGGAATATCTGCAGGGAAGAGAACATATGCCATTCCCTGATGCGGATCATCTGGTGGGAAAACGAATCCGTCTTTTTGGGCAAAATTCTTGATCATAGCATTTTCAAGTTCTTCTTTTCTCTGTTCAAGTTGTCTGTAAAGATTTGTATCTCCTAAAACTTTAGCAATGCTTATAGCACTTTTTATGCCTGTGTAGACAGTTCCTGCACCTACCATAGTTATGGTTCGTTCTATTTGATCATCTTCATGAGCAGCACACTGCAAGCCTCTTTCATCCTTACAGTCAATCAAGACATTGTAAGCGGAAAGCTTCAAGGCTTCGTGGATCTTTTTAGAAAATCCAAGTTTATTTTTTATAAAGTTAAGATGATTTGCCCAGCTCCAAAGCACAAAACCAACCTGATCTATCTCAAAGTCCCAAGGTCCACCGACCATTCCATCTGAGTAAAAGTTCATACGCCAGGTTCCAGCAGGTATATCTCCCTCTTGTTCTTTACTTTGAAGCCTCTCATAGAGAAGATTTCTTTGCTCTGAAAGTTCAGAAAATCCTGCAAGATCAAGATATAAGTTGAAGTAAGCCCCATCTCTTGGCCAATCTTCCGCATAAGGAGGTTGAGTTGAGATAGAGGCAACTGTTGCATTTGTTTCTCTGTCAGTTGCCTGTAATAAAGCTATCAAGGCTCTTTTGCACAGAACTTTTTCAGATTCTGAAAGATAAGGGAAAAAATCGCGAGATTCCAGAACGGAAACCTTATCCTT
>JAWAEI010000130.1:0-2584 GCA_038891475.1 Candidatus Pacearchaeota archaeon
AATATTTTATGAATCTGAGCGACCCTCAAAGACATAAGGATTCTCTTATCATATAAGGGGAAAGACATTCCAATTGCTTCAACAAGTTCAAATTTACTATCAAAGCAAGATTCCCAGATATCAAGAGGGGTTTTTAAATATATCCAAAAGTCAAACTTCTCTTTTTCTATTATATCTAAAATAATCTCTTTTTTTATTTTTGGAATATCTTTAAATTTATCATCGCGAATGATGATGTATAAATGTTTTTTTCTCTGAAGCTTCTGAAATTCCTCCTCACTAACTTTGCTTCCTAGATCATCTTCTATAAACAACTTTACTGCTTGAGGGGGTATCACCCCAATAGCTTCTATAAAAGGATATTTCTTAATCAAGATAGCTTTAAATCTATCCAACTCCTTTTTTATGTTCTCGATTTCTTTCTGTATTTTTTCTTGCCCCTCTGGAAAGAAATCCTTCGTATCAGAATATTTGTTAATCTCATCAAAGGGTTCTTCGTCCCTCTCTTTTTTTGGGGGGGTGGCACCACTATTTCCATCGACTTTATCACCCATAATTGACTCAGGAAACTATTACTTATAAATGTTTTGAATAATTTTAAAAAACGAATGTATTTACTAAAAAACAATTTTATTTTTAAATAAAATACGTCTATAATAGTATAAGATGGCTGCTGTTAATTATTTATCAGAATCAAACAAATACAACTTACACGAATCTATTAAGTATGCGGAGGCAATATCTATCTTTTTAGATAAATATTATGAATTAATCAAAGAAAAAGAAAATAGAGGAAGGATAAAAATAGAACCAATTACATATATAAGCAAAAAATCAGAAAACGGGAAGATGGTGAACCTCATAAGATTTGTTCTAATTAAATTAGAAAAATCAGAGAATGATGATGGTGTATACACAAAGAAAATTTTAGAAGAAATTGTTTTAGATATACATTATCTTTCAAACTCAATAGTTTATGGGGGGATCTTAAAATCCCAACCTGACTACAGATAGCATAAAAATAAAAACTTAAAAACGATATTTCTTTTCTAATAAATGGATAGGCCCATTAGTCTAATGGCAGAACGGCTCGTTTACGCCGAGCAGGCGGAGGTTCGATTCCTCCATGGGCCAATAATAAGAGTATGAGAAAATGGTAAAATGAAAGAAGCTGGTCCCAAAAGAGAAATAATAGATAAGCCTAAAAGAGAAATAATAACCTACTTAATCATCTTATCTGCATATCCAATACTTTTAATAAACACTATAGGAATAGAAGAGTTTTTTGATATACTAAGGCTATTGTTAGATAAACCTTAAAAACTCTCTATATCTTTCTAAGTTGTGCGCGAGTAGTATAGTGGTTAGTACATTTCGTTGCCAGTAAAAAATAAAAATTCGCTTATTCAATCCAATAAAAGAAAATAAAAAGCAAAAACGAAGGAACCCGGGTTCGAATCCCGGCTCGCGCATCTTAAAAGCCCCAATCGCATAATGGTAGTGCACACGCTTGGAGCTTTGTTTTAAAAAATCCATTCAAAAAAGACAAAAAGCGTGGCCCTTTTGGGCATCCAGGTTCGATTCCTGGTTGGGGCGTTTTTAAACTTTTTAGAATTTATAAAAAAAATATATAAAAAGTAGTCATCTAATTGTTTATATGAAAAATAAGAAAAAAATTCTTTTAATCCTAATCTACTCTTCAATTTTGTTATCTATAATATTCCTCAATCCCTTTGAAATTATAAAAGCAGAAAGGAATATTGAAAATAAGACCTATTTAAATGAGGTGGACCAAGAATTTAACAAGGGATTTAATAAAATAAAAGTAATAGTTGAAGTTGAAGAGATGCAACCAAAGATACTAGGACAACTCATTTTTAGGGATTCTATTAAAATTAGAGAAAAAATAATCGAAGACACAAGAATAAATAAAAGTATAAAACATAGATTTAATTCATTCAATGGATTTTCAGCAGAACTAACGAAAGAAGAAATTGAAAATCTCATGAGGGAAAAGAAAGTTAAGAGAATAAGTTTAGTCAAGAAATATAAGTTGTTTCTAGAAGATTCAGCTCCACTAATTAATGCTACACAAACATGGGGCGTCGTAATCAACGGAGTAAATCTCACCGGACTTGGCCAAACGGCTTGTATAATAGATACGGGTGTTGATTATAACCACTCAGACCTTGGAAACTGTTTTGGAAATAACAACCAATCCTCTTCTTGTAAGATTATAGGTGGATACGACTTTTGCGCAGACGATACTGCTTGCAACACTGTAGATTCAGATCCAATGGACGTTCATGGTCATGGAACAAACATTGCGGGTATAATATCCGCAAATGGTTCAATAAAGGGAATAGCTCCTGACTCTAGAATAATAATGATAAAGGCCTCAAATTCAAGTGGAATTTTCTTTAGTGATGATTTAATAGCGGGCATAGAGTGGTGTGTTAATAATGCAACTATTTTTAACATATCAGTTATAAGTATGAGCTTAGGGAGTGAAGATGTTTATACAACTTATTGTGATAATCTAAATTCTCAATTTACTAATGCTATAAATTCAGCGGTACAAAAG
>JAWAEI010000131.1:0-2576 GCA_038891475.1 Candidatus Pacearchaeota archaeon
TCTTCTAATCTTTGACTAATAGCATTTTCAACAAGACCTCTTGCTTCAGGATTTCCCAACTTTGCTTTTGTTTGTCCTTCAAACTGAGGTTCAGGAATTTTTAAAGATAGAACCAAAACAAGGCCTCCACGAATATCCTCACTGGTTATTGTAAGTTCATTCTTTTCTTTTAAAAGACCAATTTCCTTACCAACTTTATTAAGAATTTTGACTAAAGCTGAACGGAAACCAAGTTGATGGGTGCCACCTTCGGGATTCAAAATATTATTAGTAAAAAAATATTCCGTATTTTCTGAGGATTCTAAATAAGTAAAACCAACCTCAAGTTCAAAATTTCCAGCTTCAGAATTTTTCTCAGAAATAAAAATATAATCATTGATAATTGATTTTTTATTAAGCAAAAGATGTTCTAAAAAAGCTTGAATTCCTCTCTCAAAATAAAAACTATAGGAAAAATTATCCCGTTCATCAAAAAAATTGATTCTCAGTCCTGGGGTTAAATAAGCTTGATGGCGAAGATAATCTAAAATTCTCTTTTTTTCAAATTCAATTTTAGGAAAAATTTGGGGGTCTGGTTCAAAAATAATTGTTGTTCCACTCTCGTTTGTTGGTCTCCCTTTTTTTAGGGGAGTTATAGCTCTTCCCTGTTTATATTCTTGACTCCAAGTATAACCATCTCGTTTAATAATTGCTTTTAGATATTTTGAAAGAGCATTGACAACTGAAATACCTACGCCATGAAGACCGCCAGCAGATTTATAAATTTTTTGTTCAAATTTCCCGCCAGCATGGAGCATTGTTAGAACTGTCTCTAAAGCAGATTTTTTTGTTTTAGGGTGAAGATCAACTGGAATACCACGACCGTCATCAGAAACAAAAACTCGATTATCACTTTCAATTCTAACTTCAATATTTTTAGCATAGCCCATTAAAGCTTCATCAACTGAATTAGCAACAACTTCCCAAATTAAATGATGTAAACCATCAGGTCCAGTCCCCCCAATGTACATTCCTGGTCGTCGCCTGACTGCCTCGATTCCTTCTAAAACCTGGATATGCTCAGCCCGATAATCTTTCATTTTCTACTCTTTTAACTCCTTTATGATTTCTTCACTCTTCAATGTTCCAGATTTTTGAGCTACGGCTTTATCCAATGGTGATGGTTCTTCAATTTTAATATTGACGCGAGCGTGGTGTTTTGTTCCAATAGCCTTGACGATTGTTTTAATAGCTTTGATATGCTCACCATTTCGCCCAATAATAAGACCCATATCCTGAGGGTGGAGCTTAATTTTTAAAAGAACGCCCATCTCATCAATAATTCTTTGGACCTTTAAATCTTGTGGATTGTTAACCAAAGAAGTTAAAATGTTCTCTAAAACCTCTTGATAAACAGGCTTTTCCATTTTTTCTAATCATAAAAATTTCGACCTCTTTTAATTATACCATAAATAAGTTTTGTAAATGAATATAGAATAAAAACTATTTATACTAATAATTTCGTCTTCTAGGATACAAGACTATTTTCCCATTTTCCATTATAAAATGCTATAGCATAATATAATGGAAAATTTAGGAAGCTGAGCTTCCTAAAAAAATTTCTTATATAAAATGCTATAGCATAAAATATAGGATTTCTTATATAAAATGCGATAGCATTGAATATAGGATTTTTTAAGGTTTGTGAATTAACGCGAATGGAAGCGAATGAGTAAAAACGCGAATAGACGCGAATAAATAAAAACGCGAATAGGTGCGAATTTATTCGTAAGAGTTCGTGAGATAGTTCGCATTTAGTTCGCGAATTAACGTGAATTAGAAACGCGAATGAACGCGAATAAATTAGAAACGCGAATATGCACGAATTTGTTTGCATTTAGTTTGTGATAATGTTCGCAATAGTTCGCGACTAAAATCACTTAGTAGCCTCATATAAAGCTTTAATTTCATCAGCAGAAAGGGCGCGGTTGTAGATGCGAACTTCGTCGATAATACTTTTTGTATAGTTTTGCCAACAAACTGAAACGGGATAAGGAATTCCTCCAATCCAAAGGGGTGTACTTGGTTCCCACAATGTCTGGGAATAATTTGAAGATAATACATTGTTACTATCTACATATATCTTCACAAAAGATGTTGATTTATCATAGGTTACTCCAATATGTGACCACCCGTCAGCTTGTATAGCACTTGAGGCAATAAATGTAGTAAATGTATTTGAATCTTGATAATTTAACAGAAACCTAACATTAAATGGCGCAGTACCACTTAGTCCCAATTCTTTAGAGGGCCATGCATTATTACATTGTTGTCTTTCAATGAGGGGTCTAAATGAATATGGTTGATCTGAAGATGGTTTTATCCACACTTCATAAGTCAAAGCTGTTGCAAGAGAAAAAAGTGGGCTACCAGGACTATTGTTAACTCGAACATAATCATCAACTCCATCAAAACTTAAAGCTTTACCTACTTTACCATCTACCCATTGAGGGCCATTTATGAGGGTTCCATTATTATTGTTTCCTGATAAATCTTTAGCAGTTGTTCCACTTCCTTCATCAAATGACCAGTAACCT
>JAWAEI010000132.1:0-2122 GCA_038891475.1 Candidatus Pacearchaeota archaeon
TGATGAATTTTTAGATGCAGAAATAATGATGAAATAAATTCAGCACAGGATTCAACATGACATTTTTTTAACAGCCCAATATAAAAATGGAAAGATTGTTTAGTTATCCGAATTCTCGGTATTCCTCGCAATGACGACACACAAAAACTTACAGTCATTGCGAGGGGCTTGACTAAAAAGTATTATTTTGTCACCCTGAATTTATTTCAGGGTCTATTTTTGGTTTATAATTACAAGTTTAGATGCCGAAATGAATTCGGCATGACACTTTTTGGACAACCCCTGAGGCAATCTGTCCTTTTTCTTGTAAAAGAATTCTTGGATAGTATTAGTGAAAGATTGCTTCGTCACTTCGTTCCTCGCAATGACAGGTACTTTAGAAAAGTTTGCTTCGTCGTTTCACTCCTCGCAATGATAATTAGTGAGAAACGTTCAGTCATTGCGAGCCTCGATTTTTAATCGGGGCGAAGCAATCTTTTCTTCAGAAAAAAATTTTCAAATAGTGTTGTTAAAGATTGCTTAGCCACTTCATTCCTCACAGTGAGAGGAATGTATTAATCATAATTGAATTTAAAGAAGACCTTCAGGATGTTATTTTCTTTTTTAAACTGGGATTTAAACTTCTGGACAGCACCTTATACTTTTTCATTGACTTATTTTTTTTATTTTAATTTTACTTTGTGATAAAATTTTTTGTTTATAATTTCAGAGTTAATGTCAATAGTTGTGTAAATTTTTTAAGCGGCATATTGTTTACCTTTGTTAATAGATTTAATATTTGTGATAGTATCTTCAATTATAGTATAACCTCTAATTCTGTTAAATCTTTTTTCACTTTCCTTCAATGTCATAAAAATTAAATGTAAGGCTTTCATTTTATTTCTTAATCTTCTCGATACTCTTGTCCTTAGTTTTAATGTTGAAAATACAGACTCTATTGGATTTGTTGTTTTTATACTCTTCCAAAAAACCTTAGGAAACTCAAAATAAGAAAATAAATCTTCTCCAGCTTCTAACAATGATTGAACTGCTCTGGGATATTCCATTTGATATTTCTTAATAAAATCTTTCAAATATTTTTTTGCATCTTCGATACTATTGGCATTATAAATCAATCTTAAATCTTCCAATACCTCTTCACGATCTCTTTTTGAAACTTTCTGTATTACATTCCGCATCTTATGAACCCAGCACCTTTGAAATCTTGTCCCAGGAAAAAGCCTTTTAACTGCTTTTGATAAACCTTTTGCCCCATCTCCTATCACTAAACCTATCCATTTTACACCCCTCTCCCTTATATCCTTAAAAATGTCTATCCAATTCTCTAAGGTCTCATTATATCCCTCTTCAAGCGATAGTATCTCTTTTTCACCTCTCTTATTTACCCCCATTACAATTAATACCGCTAATCCCTCATCTAACATCCCTATTTTTGGGTATACCGCATCACACCAAACAAAAATATATTCTTCCTCCAATCTCCTATCCCTCCATTTTTTGTATTCCTCATCCCATTCCTCCCTTAGACGTGATATTGTAGAAGGTGATAATGGGGCATCATCTCCTAACATCCAACCAAAAGCTCGGTCAAAATCTCCAAGTGAAAGACCATGTAAATACAACTCAGGTAAAAGCTTCTGCATATGCTTTGATAAGCGTTTATACTTCTCTATTATTTTTGATTTATAAGGCTTTCTTAGTCTCGGCTGCCTTACAACTATTCTCCCACAACCGCATATTAGTCTTCTCGGTTTCGAATATCCATTCCGATATAATCTCTCTTCTTCATCTCTATGATGTTCATAATAATCTCGTCCTACTATTTCATCCCTTTCTCTCTCTAACAACTCCTGAACCATTTTTTCTATCTTCGGCTTCAATATTTCTTCTATACTCATTTGTTGACTTGTTACTAAACTATTTGAATTATTCTTTTCTTTTTTTACTTTGCTCTTAGGCATGGGCATATCTCCTTAGTTTTTTGTTTATTTGTTTTCTACTAAGGTAAGATATGCCGCTTTTTATTTAAAATTTTTACACAACTTTTTAAATTAACTCATTTCATTTGCAAAATCTATGGATTATTATAATTATAAGAGATATTTTTCTTTGGTATTGGAGC
>JAWAEI010000132.1:2132-2576 GCA_038891475.1 Candidatus Pacearchaeota archaeon
ACTAAAAGAAGCTTTAAAACCTGGAATGAATGATCCATCATGGTTTTTAAGAAGAGAAGGGGATATTTTAACTGTATCTACGGGTTCAGGATTTGAAAAAAATGAAAAGCCAAACATTATAACCTTTTTTGATAATAACAGCGATTCTTTATACACACATATAGGATGGATAGGCACAAGAAAATATTTACCATACAAGAATAATGAACTGGGATATGAAGAAATAATTGAGAAGAAAGCAATTTTTAAGTCTTTATCAATTCCAGATAGATTTTTTGTTTTTGGAGATGATGTAGTGAGTGTAAGCCTGAATAGAAGCCCAGAACGCTGGGTATTTGCTTGGTCAAGAAGTAATGATTTACCAATACAATTTGTGGATTCAAGAGATATAAATTTGATACAACAACTCAGTAATTTAAAAGGAGTAGATGTTCAAATCACAAA
>JAWAEI010000133.1:0-2572 GCA_038891475.1 Candidatus Pacearchaeota archaeon
TAAAGCTCCTTCCATTAAGTTATTACTAACCGTAGAAATTGCATTATTTACCATTTTGGTACGGTCTAAATAAGGTACGAGTTCTACTCCTTTAGGAAGTATTTTTTGAATTTCCTGAATTTGCTTTTTGACATTTTGAATGACTTGGCTACTGTTTTCACCTTTTAACATCATCACAACAGCCCCTGCTACTTCTCCATAATCGTTATAAGTCATTGCACCAAAGCGTATAGCATGCCCTTCCTTCACTTGGGCTACATCTTTGATAAATAAAGGAGTACCATCTTTTTGTGATTTGATCACCGTATTTTGTATATCTTCAATAGATTGAAAAAGCCCTTCTGTTCGTATAAATAAAGCATTATGTTCCTTTTCAATGTAAGAACCACCTGAATTGGTATTATTCAAACTCAAGGCTTGATAAATATCCTGAATAGTTACTTGATAAGCGTTTAAAACCGAAGGGTCAATTTGAACTTCATATTGTTTGAGTTTTCCTCCGAAACTACTTACATCGGCAACGCCTTTTATGCTCAATAAATGTTTACGAACTACCCAATCTTGAATAGTTCTTAAATCCGTTAAGGAATATACATTTTCGTAACCTTTTTGAGGTTTCAATATATATTGATAAATCTCTCCGAGACCCGTAGTAACAGGAGCTAAAAAGGGAACCGCAATACCTTTCGGTATCATTTCTTCGGCAGATTTTAGTTTCTCTGTAACTTGTTGCCTTGCCCAATAAATATTTACGTCTTCTTCAAAAACTAAGGTTACAATGGATAGACCCAAACGAGAAAAACTTCTCAATTTTTTGAGTCCCGGTATATTCATACAATTTTGTTCTATCGGGTAGGTGATAAACCTTTCCATATCCGTTGCTCCTAGAGAAGGAGCCACCGTAATCACTTGTACTTGATTATCCGTTATATCAGGCACAGCGTCAATTGGCAAATGCTTGAGTTCATTCACTCCCAGCACGATTAATCCTAATGCCAATACCGCTATAATCCATTGATTATATACTGAAAAAGCTATAATTCGGTTTAACATGTGTAAAAAATTTGAAAAAATGAAAAAAATGAATGAAGTAAAAACAATCTATATCACCTTGTAAAGGTGAAATTAAAGAAATTAGAGAAGTGATTAATTTTTACACATGTTTAGGCGGTTGCCAGATGGTATCTAAAAAAAGTGTAGGAAGTCTACTCTCAAAGAAAAGAGGAATTTTATAAAAATTTTGATTGAACAAACTAATTTTTACAGGTTGTAATAAATCAGAACCAATAAAACTTACAAAAAGAGTATTATTATGGAATTTGAAAGGTAATTTTTGATGTTCAGGTTCTTGATGAGAATTTTCTAAATAATGTTCTTCCAAGAAATCCCAAAAAGAAGTTTGGGGTTGAGATTGTAAAGTTTCATAGTAATGGTGAAAGAAAAAAGGAATAGCTAGAAACTCATGAATCTCTGTTTGATAGAAAATCATGAGAAAAAGCCAAAATTTTAAAATTCCTTTTTTCATTTGTATGCAAAGATACTATTTTTTTAAAATTAACTCTCATAAAATTATGTTAAAATTTTTCTAAATTGTTTGTGATGATAAATGCTTGGGCGTGCTTTTTTCGCTGAAGCTAAGGGGGCGGGCAGTTCCGAGCCGGCAATCTTTTTCTGTTTATTCAGGTAGCAACAAAGCATGCCTTTTCGTTACAATGTACCTTCCGCATCCTTCACACTTATTCCGAACTAAAATTGCATATCCATATCCTAACTCTATACCCTAAAACTCTGTGTTGCTCCGTGTTCTCGGTGGTGAAATTATTTTAAAACCACAGAGGGCACAGAGTAGCACAGAGTTACTTCTTGCTCCGTGTTGTTCCGTGTTCTCGGTGGTGAAAAAACAAAAACAATCATCTAAATGAATTATAAACCAAGTCTATTATACACTAATCTTTTGTTATTTTTGTCTTATGAAAAAACAACTTCCTATTGGTATCAATTCCTTTGAAAAAATCATTTCTAATAATTGCGTTTACATTGATAAAACCCAGTTTGTTTATGAACTTGCCAATCATTACGGTTATTACTTTTTATCACGTCCACGTAGATTTGGTAAATCATTATTATTAGACACTTTTAAGTGTTTATTTGAAGGAAAAAAAGAGCTATTTGAAGGATTATATATTTACGACAAATGGAATTGGAACAAAAAATTTCCAGTTATCAAAATTGATTTTGCTTCTGGTGATCTCAGTAAAACAGATAAACTCATAGAAAAAATTTTTAAAATTCTTGAAGATAATTACCAATATCATGATATACCTTATCAACCCACTTCGAATTACAATATAACCTTTCAAACGCTTGTACAAAAAGTGAACAAGAAGTATCAACAAAGGGTAGTAATATTGATTGATGAGTATGATAAACCGATTTTAGATTGCATTACCGATATTCAAACCGCTATAAAACATCGTGACATTTTGAGAGATCTATACAGCGTTATAAAAGGTTCTGATGAGATTTTACAATTTGCTTTTTTGACAGGTGTTTCTAAATTTAGTAAAATGAG
>JAWAEI010000134.1:0-848 GCA_038891475.1 Candidatus Pacearchaeota archaeon
TAGATATCGCAAAATTGGTAGGAGAAATAGAACTTACAAATTGACGAGTATGAAAATATAATTTTTTTCTTTTATGCTCTTCAAGAGGAAACTCATTGAGTACATTCATCATAAAATCAGACAAAAGCAAATAAGATTCTTTGATAAAATCAAAATAAGGGTTTTGTTTCCATTCTTTTGCTCTAAATCTTGAATCTTTTGGGGAAGGTTTAATCACATCTTCCACTTCTTTACCAAATTGTCTTTCCCAAAAATTCATCCAAATTTTAAAAAAATCTTGATAAAATTGAGCCTGCATTTTTGCCCATTTATCCGGATTCATCATAATGGCTTGGCTCAACTCTGTGTATGCAATCATTAAACCTTTATCTATTCTAGCTTGTGTGAGAAAATCTATGTATTTACTAACTAAAACCGATAAATCATTCCATACACTGCCTAAAAACTCATTAAGATTAGAATTAACACTTTGAATATTTTCAAAAATATTTTGGTCACTTTTAAAAACTTCTAAAAAATTGCTTTTTGACATGGCTTGCAAATAAAATTTTTGCAAAGTTAAAGTTTTTTTAGCTTATGTCAACAATTTTAACGATTTTCTTTGCAGTTTATTTTTTATTACTTGTTTTGGATTTATTATTTCCTTGATTGTTTTTTAGTGTAGTTTGAGTATCGGTTTTAGGCTTATGAGGACTCGTTTCTTTTTGAGTATTACGAGGTACTTCTTTTACTTCTACCTTAGGCTGTGGCTTTTCTTTTTCTGTTGTATCTACAGCTTCTGTATTTTGTGCTTTCGGTTTATTTTGTTCCATTGCATCATACTCTTTTTGGTATTTATCTAATAAGGT
>JAWAEI010000134.1:858-2564 GCA_038891475.1 Candidatus Pacearchaeota archaeon
GGTCTTAACCTGATTTTTTAAGCTTTCATCTTGAACTTGTAATAAACTTTTTAGAGTTTCAATAGCTTGAAAATGTTCTTTTTTCTGCCAGTATGCTTGTGCTAAAAAATAATAAGCCTTAGCTTTCCAATCATTATAACCCGTAAATTTTTCCCTAAAAACTAATGCTTGAGTTCTACAATCTTCATAATTTTTTTGGTCAAAGGCTAAAACAGTTAATAAATACTGAGCTTCTGCTCCCAGTGCATTAGTAACTTCAGAAGAAACTTTGTTCAAAACGGTTTGGGCTTTTTCGTACTCTTTGAGACCAATGTAAGCTTTGCCTAATTGAACATTTGCACGTGTTTTGGTATATTCTGAAATTTCTGAACTTTCCAATAGATTTTGGTAAAGTTTTTTAGCTTCTGCATATTTGGCTTGCATTAAATACATATCGCCTAAACCAAATTTTGCATTCATTTTATCTTGGTAATTTGTGGAAATACTATCCAATTGTATCCATAATTTTTCTGCTTCAGCATATTTTTTTTGTTTTTGGTAAATCGCTGCTGAATTTTTAATGGCTTGTGAAGTAAATGGATTTAATTGACTGTTCAAAACTTCTTGATAGTCTTTTAAAGCTAAATCATCTTGATTACGTTTTTCATAACTATCACCACGCATTAATAAGGCTTCATTACGGTTTTTTCCAACGGGATAAGTTTCTAAATAATAGGTTAATTTCTGAATGGCTTCTTCGTAATCTTCTGCGTAATATTTATCACGTGCTTGATTAAAAGTTAAACCTTCTAAGGCTTTTACAGAATTAGGAAATTTGGTTTGATACTCTTGTCTTAATTTTTCTAAATCATCACTATCCATAATAGAAGCTAAAGCATCTAATGCAGTGGTAACTTGATTTTCGTAATTACCATATTCTAAAACAACAGTTTTAAAATATTTTTCAGCGGCTTTTTCATCTTTGGAATTGTAAGCGGCTATACCCAGATGTAAATAGGCATTAGCTATTAATGAATGATTAGGATATTCTTCAATCAACATTTTGGCATATTCTGCACCTTTTTTATTATCCGATAACCAGACAATTAAAATTTCTGAGGCTTCGTCTAATGCTTTTGGTCTAAAAGAAGAATTAGGATAATTTTTAATGACTTGCTCAAAGTTTTGTACGGCTTGTGTATATTTACTTCTTCTTGCTGAACATAAACCATTTTGAAAATAGGCATAATCGCATGAAGGTAGTTGTTTATCAATAATTTTGGTGTAATATTCTGATGCTTTTTCGTATTCTTTAAGTACAAAATGACAATCCCCAAGACGTAGTACAACATCTACGTACATATCTGTATTTTTGTTAGGATTTAAGCGTTGTAAAGATTTTTGAAACGCATTAATAGCTTCTTTATAATCTTTTCTTTGAAAAACTGACCAACCATAACCTGCTAAGGCTTGTGCATAGTTAGGATGTTCTGAGGAGTTACGGCTATCAATAAAATCATCATAAGCTTTTTCTGCTTGTGCATATTTACCTTGAAGATAGTAGATTTCTGATACCCAAAATTTAGCACTTAATGTCAAATTCTCGTCAATATTTAGGTTTACAGCTTTTTTTAGATAAATTAACGCTGAATCTAACTCTTTTTTTTCTGCTAATTGAATTCCAAAATAATAACATGTTCTTTGAAAGGATTCTTGAATACGTTTAT
>JAWAEI010000135.1:0-2541 GCA_038891475.1 Candidatus Pacearchaeota archaeon
CTCCCAATAAAACTTGGGAAGGATTTATAGGAGGTATCTTAGGTAACTTAATTCTTGCTTTTTTTTTAGAAATTTATTGGAATCAATCGTTTTCTTGGTACTTAGTGGGTTTACTTACTGTTCGGATTGGATTGATTGGCGATTTGGTGGAATCTATGTTCAAAAGAAGTAGAAATATTAAAGACTCTAGTGGGCTGCTCCCAGGCCATGGTGGCTTTTTGGATCGATTTGATGGTTTCTTTTTTGTTATTCCATTTAACTGGGTTGTTATTCAATTATGGTTATAAATCCATAAAAAACTGAAAATCTAATCATTGTAAAACTATTAACTGATTAAAAAAATTAATAATTTTGCAAACATGCCAAGGCAAAATAGACTAAAAAAGTTTCTTAATCAAAAACATAGGTTAATGCTTTTACATCCAGATACCTTTGAACATAAACGTTCTTTTCAACTATCTAATAAAAAACTCATTTTAGGTATTACTTTTCTTTCTGTTTTTTATTTTGCTATAAGTTACTTGCTCCTATCCTATACCCCTTTAAAAAATACTATTCCAGGCACAACCGATCCACAAGCTGAAAAAAAACAAATTGAACTTATTCGTCAATTAAATGAGATGAAAATTATTGTTAGTAAACAAGATTCTTTTATACATTCTATCCAAAAAATGAGTGGTTTTGTTTCTGTTGATACAGCTTCTCATTCTAAAATAGAAAAGAAAGAGAAAGTTACCTATTTACCTCAAAATTACCTAAAAAAAGTAGAAGAAGAACTTCAAAAAAGTAATACCGTTTATGAAAATGAGAAAGAGATTTCCTCTAAAAATTTACTAATTCAAGGTAAATCGTTAGTTTTATTTCCACCTATTAATGGTATTTTAACTAATAAATTTGATATTTTAGATCATGTGGGCATAGATTTAGGTTCTAAATTAAATGAGCCTGTAAAGGCAGTAGCGGATGGATATGTAATTCTTTCTGAATTTTCAACGGATAACGGTTTTGTTATTGGAATTGCACATGAGCATAATGTGATTTCGTTATATAAACATAATTCTAAAATACTTAAAAAAGTGGGGTCTTACGTAAAAGCTGGAGAGCCTGTTGCAGTTGTCGGAAATACGGGGGAAAATTCAACAGGTCCTCATTTACACTTTGAATTGTGGATCCATGGAAAACCTGTCAATCCATTAGACTATTTTTCTTACATTGAAAAATGAAAGTATTAGAACAAATCAATTTTTTATTATCGCATCATTAAAAAGCTTCATCATGAAATATCAATTTTTTTCATTAGTTTGCTTGTATTATTTAGTTTTGCAGTATTCTTTTTGCCAGATTAGTTTAAAAGATTCGTGTGCGAATATTGGATATTTTCATTTTGGAGCTGGAATAGGAAATCCAGCAGGCTCTTGGTCAAAAAAATACGGTATAATTCCGCAAGTGGGATTAGAATTAGGGTTTAAATCTAAAAAAAATTGGTCTATTACAGGAAATTTTGGATTTATTTATACAGACAAAGTGAAAATAAGACCTCAACTTTTTCAGGATATTGATACTTTTGATGGACTTTTAATTGATACCAATGGAGAATTAGTATTTCCAGATGTAACCGCTCAAGGATGGGCTTTTGGAGCTCGTTTTGGTAAAACTTTTTCTTCTTTGTTTTGGAAAGACCCTAATCCCAATTCAGGTATATTTATAGAAATAGGTTATTTAGCTATTCGGCATAAGCTTAATATTCAAGTGCCTCAAACACTTCCTATTATGCTTAATGATTATCTTAAAGGTTATGACCGCTTAACCTTATCTCAAGGAACTGCATTTTTATTAGGTTATCGTTTTTTTAACAATAAAAGATTGCTAAATTTTACTGCTTACATGGAGTTTGATATTCTATCTTCAAAAAATTTAAGAGGGTATAATTATGATACTCGTTCGTATGATAATAGTCCGAAATTAGATGTGCTTTCTTCTATAAAAATTATGTGGTGTTTACCTTTGTATCAGCGTGCTCCTGAAAGTTTTTATTATTACTAGTATAAGCCTATGAAAAATATAGTGATAATTGGTTTTATTTTAATGAGTTATGGAAATTTATTAGGTCAAAGCCCTACTCAACCTTATAAACCTAAAAATAACCAAAAACCTAAAATAATTTATGAGTTACAACCCAAACATATTCCAATATTTATTGGAAGTAGTTTATTATACTCATTTGGGAATAATTTAGTAAGAAAACAGATACCATTAACTGAACAGGATTTATCGTTTATGAATAGAAATTCTGTGAATGCTGTGGATCGTTTTGCTACCTTTTTATGGTCCCCAACTTTTTCTAAAGTTTCAGATGCTACTTTTGTCATTAGTGCATTGAGTACACCAACTCTTTTTCTTGATAAAAAAATAAAAAAAGAATGGTTTACTATCGGTTTTATGTTTTTGGAAGCCACTGTGCTTACTTATGGAGTAACTCAAACTGCAAAAGGATTAACAGATCGGTTAAGACCTTATGTTTATAATCCTAAAGTTCCTATA
>JAWAEI010000136.1:0-2521 GCA_038891475.1 Candidatus Pacearchaeota archaeon
GGGGAAGTTGCTAATCTTGTCAATAAATATGGTAAGATTTTTAAGGGGACTCTGCCTTTTCTTATCTTCGCTATCACCTGTAATTTGACTTTTAAAAACAGAGAAGTTCGTATAAAGTCCGATTCAAATGATGAGAGGTTTAAAGATATAAAATCTAGTATAAGGGTTGTTGCTGTCGCTAATGGAAGATTTTATGGTGGAGGGATGGAGATCGCTCCTCTTGCAAAACCAGATGATGAACTTCTGGATGTTGTTGTTGTAAATATGAACGCTCTTGAAACATTTAAAAATCTGCCTCTATTGTATCAGGGAGAGAAAGGTTTTTCAAAAGCTCTTTCTACAGGTAAAGTTATATATTTCAGAGCTAAAAATGTCTATGTTGAGAATGCAGATGGATTGTTTATAGAGATGGAAGGAGAGGTTCCAGGTCATTCACCTACAAAGTTTGAATTGATTCCAAAGCAGATAAATTTCATTGTTCCATAATGAAATTTTGTTTGTTTTGAAGTGTTATGTAGGAGGGACATTTTTGAAATTTTTAAGATTTTATAAAATCTAGTACTAATTCAGCTACATTTTGCCAGTTTTTTTCTCCAACAACCCAGTGTGCGTTATTCTCTAGTTCTTCGTATCTTGCATTTTTGTATTTTTCTTTTATTTTTCTAACGATTGAAATCGGTGTTATTTTATCTTTTCGGGCTCCGATTATCATTACGGGGACTGATACTTTTGAGAAATCTACTTTTGTAGCTTTTGATTTATCTAAAATCCACATTCCTATTTCAAACAAAGCTCTCCCGGATTCGTAGCAGAAATTTGGATATATCTTTCTACTTTCTTCTTCTTCAAGATTATTTAATATTGAATATCTAAACTTATCATATGAAAGCTTAAACGGTTTCTTCCACCAAGAAGATTTTATCATAACAGGTAAGAAAGTCAGTATCTGTGAATAAGAAAGAGCCATTATTCCTGCTGGTGGAGCAGGAGTCAAGAAAACTCCACCTTTTCCATAACCATCTGATACAAGTAGTTGGGCTATAAGGCCCCCCATTGAATGTCCCACTATGAAAGGTATTTCTCCCTCTTCTTTTGATATTCTTTCAACTTCCTTTTTGAGATCGGAAACATAATCTCTTACACTTGTCGTCCCAAGTTCTTTTACTGCACTGCCGCCTTTTGAATGGTATCTGAGATCAGGAGCGAAACATTTTATACCCTTGCTTTCAAAAAAACTTTTGTATTTTTCCCAGTACCATCCCCCTCCCATCATTCCGTGTATGAACAAAACTGTAGCCATAATCAATTTATTAAGAATGTTTTATTCTTTTCTTATTTTATCAAAGTTTTTTGATAATCGTATGAATCATGTGTTAAATGGTTTCTAATTCGATCCAGTGTGTGTATGTGGATCCAATTATTGTTTTGAATCCTGTGTGGATTAATTTTATAAGCTCAAGCTGTGTTGAAATACTGAGCGGACACGCAGTATCTGTTGTATTTTTTACTTCAATTTGTTTTTCAATCAGGCGGATGAATTTTTATGATCTTACAACAGATTATTGTAAATAAAGATAACTTTGTTCGTTCATAGGGATTTTAGTGATATGGTTTTTGCATCTTTTGAGCTTTTTAGGTGACTGTATGACAGTAACGTCTGACGAGCTATATTTATATATTTTTTTGTTGATTGCTCACTTTATTCCATCTCATTCTGACTGTTCATTGTAGATTCACATAATGTTTTTTTTCTGTTAGGTGCAATATTCAGGTCGCGTTAAATTTCGCGGGCCTGCGGATACCGGGTTAATTGGTTTTTTGTTTTGTTTTATTACGCTGTCTAAATCTTGCGGCTACCGTATTTAGAATTGTTAATAGTTGGGTCGCAGTCTAAAGCCTGCGGCTACCATATTTAGAATTATTAATAATTGGTCAATCTTTAGGTCGCGTTATTTGTTTTTTTATTTTCTTGTTTTGTTTTATTTTATTCCGCATGCTAAATCCTGCAGCTGCCAAGTTTGATTTGTTTATCATTTTTTGGTGATTGCTTACTTAACGTTTTTATTTCCTTTAGCTTCATTTCCCTTCACATCATTCTTTCAATATCATAATCTCTTACAATCAGGGTGGGGTGAAATGAACAATTGCTATTTTTTACTTATTATTGTTGTTATTGTGTTGTATAAGATTTTTCAGCTATGAATTTCTCAGCGAATCTTCGATGAATTTTAATATTTTTGATTTAGGAGCTGCTCCGATCATTCTCCCGATTTCTCTACCGTTTTTAAATAACACAAGAGTTGGTATTGAGAATATTTTGTGTTTTGATGCTATGTCTGGATTCTCATCAACATTTAGTTTTGCTATCTTTATCTTATCTTGCATTTCTTTGTCAAGTTCTTCAAGGACTGGAGCTATGGCTCTGCAAGGAGCGCACCATTCTGCCCAAAAATCGACAAGAACTGGTTTATCTGAGGATTTTATTTCTGTTTCAAAGTTGTTTTCATCAAGTTTTGCAGCC